>JALWUB010000321.1 GCA_026993275.1 Robiginitomaculum sp.
GGTGGCTGAAAAACCAGAACGGGGTGTCTTGAAATGAAGAAAATCAGAACGATGATGGTGTGTGCAGGCATGGTGATGGCTGCGGGGCCCATGCTTGCTGCGCCAGCGGCCTTTGCGGGTGATGCGGGCCTGGTGGCCAAGAAGCGCGTTGCGCCGGTGTATCCGCGCGGGGCGGAACGGCGCAAGATCGAAGGCCATGTTGTGGTCACCTACAACGTCAACACCGATGGCAGCGTCAGCGATGTCGCGGTGGCCGAAGCGGTGCCCGAAGGGGTGTTTGATGATGCGGCCGTCAAGGCGGTGTCGAAATGGAAATACAAGCCGATTGAATCGCCGGTGAAGGGCGCGCGCGCCAAGATCGGCTTCAAGCTGCAGTCCTGACCGGACCGCACTGCAACTTTTCAAACTCCCCCGTTCGCGGGGGAGTTTTTTGTTAACCAATTTGCCGCAACCATTGGCTGAGAACCTGGCAAGACACGGCCAGGTTATTGGGTAGACTCGGGGAGGCGGCCATCAAACGCTTTGCATCTTTCCACACCATCAGCGCCCGGTTGTTGCTGGCATTTGGCGCCGTGGCGGCTTTCACACTTCTCTCTGCAGGACTTGGCTTTTGGGGCAATGTCAAGACCAATGCCGTGCAGGAACAGCTCAGCGGCACCCTGCTGCCCAACCTGGAAAACTCGCTCAGGCTGTCGGTGCTGGGCAGTGCCGTTGTCAATGCGGTGACGGACCTGGAACAGGCCCAGTCCCTTGACGAAGCCAAGGGCGCGGTGGCCCGGGCCGGCACTCTGAATACGGCCTTGCAAGCGCAGATCGGGAAAATCCAGCGCACCAGCGCCGGGCAAGACGAAATTGTCGAAAACCTGAAAAAGGAGGCCGCGGCCTATCCGGTGCTGACGCACAAGCTGGAGGCCCTGGTCATGGACAGGCTGCAAAAGGCCCAGCGCATTCAGGAGGCCTTCGACAAGGCCCGCTCCTTGCGCAAAAAACTCAATGACGAGCTGGAATCCCAGCTGGAAACGGCCAAGGATTATGACATCGAATCGCTGTTGCGGATTCTCATGTCCGCCAATGTCATGACGGTGACCTATGCCGAGGCCATGGCCAGCGATTCCCTGAAAGAACTGGCCAAAATAGAAGAAACCTTTTCCGCGGCGGCCAGTGAGGCGAAATCCAATGTGGCCATCATGGGGTCCGGCATTCCGGCCACGGCGCGCCAGCATGCCAGGGACCTGATCGCGCTCGGCAAGGGCAAGGATTCCATTTTTGCCGCGCGCAAGGCGCAATTGATCAAGGACGCCATGGTGGAAGACAAGATCGCCGAACTGGAAGACGCATCCAAGCGCCTGGACAAGCAGGTGACGCAATTTGGCACGGTGACGCAAGGCGCTGCCGAGGAAGCCGGCCGCCGCGCGTCCAGAGCTTCGGCGCTGGGCCGGATTCTGCTTGCACTGGTGGCCCTGGCCAGCATTGCTGCCAGCGCCGCCATTGTCTGGTTCTATGTGATCGGCAATGTCTCGCGGCGGCTGACCAGGATGAGCGAGGCCATGCGCCGCCTGGCCAAGGGCGACATGTCCGTGAATGTCAGTTCCGATGCCAATGATGAAATCGGCGAGATGGCGCAGGCGCTGAGCGTGTTCAAGGAGAGCATGATCAAGACCCAGAGCCTGACGGAAGAACAGCAGCGCCAGGCCGAAGAGCGCATCCGGCGCGCGGAACAGCTGGATGCCCTGGTGAAGGAATTCGATGCCGACATTTCCAGCTTGCTGGAAGCCCTGGGCACCTCCATGGAAGAGCTGGATTCCAGTGCCAGGATCATGACCGATGTGGCCGAGGACACCTCTGGCCGCGCTGGCGCGGTCGCCTCGGCTTCGGACATGGCCACCCACAATGTCCAGGCCGTCAGCGCCGCCGCCGAGGAATTGTCCGTGACTGTCGATTCGATCTCCGACCAGGTGACCAAGTCGGCCGAAGTGGCGATGAAGGCTGTCAGCGAAGCCGAGCAGACCACGGCGCAGATGGATTCGCTGCAGCAAGTGGCCGCAGGCATTTCCGAGGTCACGGCGCTGATCAATGACATTGCCGAACAGACCAACCTGCTGGCGCTGAACGCGACCATAGAGGCGGCCCGCGCCGGGGAAGCCGGGTCCGGCTTTGCCGTTGTTGCTTCCGAGGTGAAAAACCTGGCATCGCAGACCGCAAAGGCGACGGAGCAAATCTCGTCCCAGATCGACCAGATGCAGAGCGCCACCACGGACGCGGCCAATGCGCTGGGCGGCATCAGGGGCATCATTCAGGACCTGGCCAGCAGTTCGGAATCCATCGCGAATGCCCTTCAGGAACAGCGCCAGGCAACCCAGGAAATTGCCTCCAGCGTGGTGCAGGCCTCCCAAGGCACGGCCGAGGTCAATGAAAACATTGGCGGTTTGAGCGAATCGGCCAAGGAGGTTGACCATGTGTCGGCGCAGGTGAAGCTGGCGGCAGGCAATCTTGCCGAGCAATCCAAAAACCTCCGGCAGCATGTCGATAACTTCCTGTCCCGGGTGCAATCGGCCTGAGCAGGGCCGGTTGGCCGTAACGGCTTTGACCGCCGGGCTTTCGGCGCGGGTCTGGTGTGATTGAGGCGGCTTATCCGCCGCCAGGCAATTGCATTTGCCCGCGCCGCTTCTATATTCGCCCCAACCCGGCACCCGTGCGCCATCGCGAGCGGCGCACGCCCGGAGGCCACAGCACTGAGGGGAACCCGCATGACTGCCCAGCCCATGATTGCCACACTGATCCAGGCCGCGCCCGCAGGGCCAAGCCCGCTATACACCATCGGCATGATGGCGGCGCTGTTCGCCATTTTCTACTTTCTGCTGATCCGCCCGCAGCAAAAACGCGCCAAGGAGCACCGCGACATGGTCATGGCGGTGCGTCGCGGCGACCGTGTGGTCACGGGCGGCGGCCTGGTCGGCAAGGTTGCCAAGGTGGGCGAGGACGAGGTTCAGATCGATCTGGCCGATGGCGTCCGCGTCACCGCCATCAAGGCGACCTTGCAGGATGTGCGCTCCAAGCCCGCGCCCAAGGCTGCCAATGACACCAAATCAAAGGCGAAGAAGTCCTGATCGCCAATGTTGCACTTTTCGCCCCTCAAACAGGTCTTTGTCTGGTCGGTCGTGATCCTGGGCCTGCTGTTCGCCCTGCCCAATGCGCTGCCCAAGGAGGTCCGGGACAAGCTGCCGTCCTTCCTGCCGTCCAAGACCGTCAACTTGGGCCTTGATCTGCAAGGCGGCACCCACCTTTTGTATGAAGTCGATGTGGAGTCGGTCAAACGGGCGAAGCTCGAGGCCGCCATGGATGATGTGCGCCAGTATCTGCGCAGCGAAAAGCCCATCATCCCGGCCACCGGCTTTCGCATCAGCGGCGATTCGGTCAGCTTCAAGCTGGCCCGGCCATCGCAAATGCCGCTGGCGCTGAAGCGCATCAAACCCCTCAACCGGGTTGATCCGGCCGCCAGCCTGACCGGCAGCGCCAAGCCGCCTTTTGTCATCGAGAGCGACCCGCAAAGCGGCCGCATCACCATCAGGCTGACGCCGGAAGCGCTGGACAAGGAAGCCCGCGATGCGGTGGCGCGCTCCATCGAGGTCATCCGCCAGCGCATTGACCAGCTGGGCACGCGCGAGCCGACCATTCAGCGCAAGGGCGCTGACCGGATCATCGTCGAGGTGCCGGGCAAGTCCGATCCCGAACGGATCAAGGAACTGGTCGGCCAGACCGCGAAAATGACCTTCCACATGCTGGACACTTCGGTCAGCGTGGCCGAGGCCCGGGCCGGGCACATCCCGCCGGGCGCCAAGCTGGTGAAAAGCGACAATCCCAGCGAGCCCTATCTGCTGATCCGCCGCCGGGCGCTGGTCGATGGCGAGGACCTGGTGGATTCCAAGCCCACCTTCAACCAGAGCGGCCAGCCCGCCGTGTCGTTCCGTTTCAATGGCAAGGGCGCCCTGCGCTTTGGCAAGGCGACATCGGAGAATGTCGGGCGGCGTTTTGCCATCGTCCTCGATGACAAGGTGATCTCCGCACCGGTGATCAATTCGCCGATCCTGGGCGGCTCGGGCATCATCGAGGGCGGCTTCACCTCGGAATCGGCCAAGGACCTGTCGATCCTGCTGCGCGCCGGGGCGCTGCCGGCCAAGCTGACCGT
>JALWUB010000322.1 GCA_026993275.1 Robiginitomaculum sp.
TCGCGGCGCTGCCACAACAGGCATTTCAGCCACCAATAGGGCGCGTGCAGGCCATGGGCGAAATGGCGCTCTCGAAAGGCAAACCCGGCCTGTTCGATATCGCGGCGCAAGGCCCGCGCATCGAAAATGCGCACATGGCCGCCGGGGGTGTTGTGATAGGCTTCGCTCAGGGCCCAGCACAGGCGTTCCGGCCAGGCCCGCGGCACGCTGATGGCCAGCAGGCCGCCAGGGCGGATGACGCGCGCCAGTTGCGCCAGGGCGGTCCGGTAATCGGGCAAATGCTCCAGCACTTCTGAGCAGATCACCCGGTCCAGGCTGGCATCCGGCAAGGGCAGGTGCAGGGCATCGGCACAGGCGAGGCCGTAAGACTGGCCACGCGGTGCGGAAAAATCCGGATAGGCATCAAAGCCATTGCGGGTCTTGATCACGTCAGCCAGGGACAGGTCCATGCCCAGGCAGGTCATGTCGGCGGCATAATAGAGCGCATGCAGATGCCGCCCCTCGCCACACCCCAGGTCCAGCACGGTGAGGCCGTCGCGCAGTGCCAGGCGGTCGAGATCAATGGTGCGCATGGCCATGCGCCCTGATGGCCTGGCGGTAAAGCTGCACGGCCTGTTCCGCATGGCGGCGCCACGAGAAACGCGCTTGCGCCCGGGCCAGCCCGGCTTCGCCAAGGCGCGCGCGCTCTGCGGGGTCTTGCAACAGCCGCGTCATCGCCCGGGCCAAGGCTTCGGCATCGCCCTTGGGGGTGATGACGCCCGCATCGCCAGCGACTTCGGGCAGGGCGCCGCCATCGCTGACAATCACCGGCGTGCCGCAGGCCATGGCCTCGGCCGCGGGCAGGCCGAAGCCTTCGAACAGGGACGGGGACACCATGATTGCGGCGCGGCAAAAGAGGCCGGCAATCGCGTTTTGCTCCAGGCCGCCGCGAAAGCGGATGCGCTGTTGCAGACCAGCCGCGGCAATGGCTTCGCTGGTCGGCCCCTGGCGCAGGCGGCCAATGACCTCAAGACGCAGATCGGGAAAGGCGTCGGCAATCTTCGCAAATGCGGCGATCAGCACCGGCAGACCCTTCAGGGGCGTATCGGCGCTGGCGGTGGTGACGATGAGATTCTGGTCGCGCGTCACGTCTGGCCGGGGCCTGAAAATGCGCTGGTCAACGCCATTGGGCACCACATGGAAGGCCTGCGCCGGAACGCCAAAATCGCGCATGGCGGCGGTTTTGGACGCTTCGGAAACCGTCAGGATGTGCCCGAGCCGCCGGGCCACGCGGGCCTGCATGCCGATGAAACGGTGCCAGCGCCGGATCAGCGCGCGCATCCACCAGCGGTTTTCCGATTGCAGTGCCAGGCGCAAGTCAATGCTGATGGGATGGTGCAGGGTCGCCACCACCGGCACGGTTTTGCGGATCTGCAACAGCGCCTGCGCCAGGGTCTGGTTGTCATGAACCACGTCATAACGGCCGGGATTGAGCCGGATGAAGCGATGCAGGCGGCGGCCAAAGGCATAGGGCTCGCCAAAGGCGCCGGAATTGTGCGCCAGCCATTCGGACAGGTCGGACCAGGAGGCAAAGTGTTTCGAGCGGATCGCCGCCAGGGCGTTATCGGCGCTGAAGAGATCAAGAGAGGGCAGCTTGACGAGGCCGATGCCAGGGTCGAGGTCCGGATAGGGCGGCCCGGAGGCAACATCAACCCGGTGGCCCAGGCTGATCAGCGCCTTGCTCAGATGGCGCACATAAACGCCCTGCCCGCCCACATGCGGGTGCGAGCGGTAGCTGGCCAGCAAGATACGCAAGGGCGCATCATGGGGCCGCAGCGCCTGCGGCGCGCTTTGGTCTGGCAGGTGTTTGAGCATGGCCCCCTCGCCGGTTCAAAGTGCTGCATGTCTTGATGACATCAAACCGCACGCTTCCGCATTGTCTTCCCGCGCCTCATGATCCGAAAAGCAGCGCCCTGGCAAAAACGAATAGGGGAGCAGGCAAGGCGGCGTCAATGGCTGGCCTGAGTCTCCGCAGTGGCGGTTTTGTCCGCTGGCTGGGCAGCGCCAAAGTCCTTGTTGGCGATGCGGTCCTTGAGAACCGCAATGGCAGCATCGATGCTGCCGCCATGATTGGCAATCACCGAGGTGATTTCGGTGCGTTGCTGCAAGGCCAGCCAGATGCCATAGACCTGCACATCCAGCACCAGCTTGCGGCCGTGCCGGGTCAGCACACGCCAATTGACCTCCAGCGGCTCACTCAGATTGCCGCCGCTAATGGTGCTGCTGACCACGGAATCGCCGGGTTTGCGGTCCTGCGAGCCGGTGACCGTCACGGTTTCCCCGGAATAGTTGTCCAGCTGGGCTTCATAGACGCCCTGGGCATAGCGGCGGAACACCTGGGTAAACTCTTCCAGTTTTTGCTTGTCGGCGCCGCGGGCATATTTGCCCAGCACGAAGCGGGCGACGCGGCGCACATCGGTGACCTCATCGACAAAGTGCCGGAACTTTTCGCTTCTGGCATCGTGGTCCAGGCTTTTGTCCGCCAGGATCTGCAGCGCCTCATTGGCCTTTTCGCGCACAAAGGCCTCGTCATCGGGGGCGGCCTGAGCCAGAGCCGCACCCATTGCGGACAAAGCCAGTGCCAACAGCACAGGTCTGAACAGGAAAAAACGCATCATTGATCGTCCTCGAAATCATCAAAGTCCGGCAAAGTGTTCAGGTCGATTTTGCCATTGGCAATTTGATTGGCGCGAAACTGGGCATAGGCTGCCTTTTCACTGGTGTATTCATCAATGCTGTTGCGGCGCAAGCTGTCAACGGCTTCCAGATTGGCTTCGCGCACCGACAGGCCATCCACACTGGCGCGGCCCAGAAAGGTCAGCGTGCGGCCATTATAGCGCATGTAGGTGAGCGGGTCGAAGGCAAAGCCCAGCACCATGCCGGTGGCGTCGCGAAAGTTGGAGGGCCCCAGCAGCGGCAGCACCAGATAAGGCCCGGCGCTGATGCCCCAGACGCCCAGGGTCTGGCCCATGTCCTCCTCATGACGGGGAATGCCCTGGCGCTTGGCAACATCAAATATGCCTGCAAGGCCAACGGTCGAGTTGATGACAAACCGCGCCAGCGTTTCGCCAGCGTGCCTGGGCTGGGCCTGCAGGACATCAGAGCCAAAGATCAGCGGGCTCTTGAGATTGTTCAGCACATTGCGCACACCGTCGCGGCCAGGCTTGGGCACCACCGCACGGTATCCGCGCGCTGTGGGCTCGATCACTGCCTTGTCAACCACTGTGTTGAATCTGAACACGGTCTTGTTCCAGCCATAAAGCGGATCATCGGCATGGGCGCCTGTGTGGCTGGCGCAGGCAGAGAGTGACAAGGAGGCCATGGCGGCCAGGCCCAATTGAATCAATCTGCGTATCATGGCCTGCTCCGCTCTGCTGTGCCAATACCCTTTAACCGTTAGCACCAAATGTGGCCTTTTGAAGGTCCGATGCAAGCACCTTGTCATCGCATTTGCGTGAACACCTGCTTTTTGCGCGGCCAAACGGTGGGTCTTCGTAAAAAAATAATGATATAAAGATATCTTTATATCTGATATGGTGCTAGATTGATTGCACTGAAAGCCGGAGGACGGCATGGAACAAATTGTCACCGCCTTGCGTGCCGTGGGCGAGCCCTCGCGCCTGCGGATCCTGGCCTTGCTGTCGCATGGCGAATTGACCGTCAGCGAGCTGGTCAATGTGCTTGGCCAGAGCCAGCCCCGGGTCAGCCGCCATATCAAGCTGCTGGCCAGCGCCGGCCTGGTAGAGCGGCTGCCGGAAGGCACCTGGGTGTTTTACCGCCTGGCTGATCACGGGCTTGGGCAAAAGCTGGCCAATGGCGTTGTCGCCCTGCTGGATCGCAAGGACCAGGTGCTGGCACGGGATTTCGAGCGGCTGCAGGCGGTCAAGCATGCCCGCGTGCACGCCGCCAACCGGTATTTCGCGCAGGTTGCACAGGATTGGGAGCATATCCGCTCCCTGCATCTCTCCGAAGGCAGTGTCGAGCGCCAGTTGCGTGCCGAAATTGGCGACATGCATTTCAAGTCCATGCTCGATATCGGCACCGGCACCGGGCGGATGCTGGAGGTGTTCGCCGCCAGCACCGAGAGCGCCATCGGCATCGACCTGAATCACGAAATGCTCAACCTGGCCCGTCTGAA
>JALWUB010000323.1 GCA_026993275.1 Robiginitomaculum sp.
CGGCGGCCGCCCACCGGGTCATCCACCGGGGCCGCCATGATGTCCCAGCCCGGGCTGTCCCGCCTTGCGCGCTGCCAGGCGATCCATTTGCCCTGGGGGGAAAACACGAAATTGCCATTGCGCCATCCGGCTTCGGTGAAGGCAATGGGGCGCGCCTGGCCAACGGCAAACAGCAGGCCCTGGAATTGCTCATTGCCGCCACGATCGCGGCTGACGATGTAATGCTGCTGGTCCGGTGACGGGATGATTTCGCGCGCCGGTTCGGCAAAATGGGTCAATTGCCGCAAGGGTGCGGGCCTGGCATCTATGGGGCTGGCGATCAAGGCACCGCTGGCGCCAGGCCGGTAGGCCGTGCCATTGCGGACAAAGCCGCGATGGCGGGAAAACGCCCTGGGATTCTTGAGCAGGAAGGCTTGCGGGGTTCTGCCGATCCGGGTGCTGACCAGGGCGCCGGAGTGCAGCCAGCCGCGAAACTGATATTGGCGGATCGTGGTGTAACGCCGGATCGCGGCCAGGGTTTGCGCCGATGGTTCGGGGATGTTTTCGGTGATCAATGCGCCGCGGTGCACGGGCTGCGGGTCGGCGGCGCTGGCACCGGCTGCCGCGCCCAGGGCCAGGCCGAGGGCCAGGATCAGCCACACAATCTGCTGCATCGGCTTCATGGGCAAAGGCTTCATGGAGGCAAAGGCTAAATCAGCTGCGCTGTTCTGCCAAGGCGGGCCTGTGGCCTCCCCGCCTGTCTGCCCGGAGGGTCACGGCGCGCCAGCATCATTGTTCTCATCATCCTCTTCATCGAGGCCGCCCATGCGGGAGAGCATGGTGATCGCAAGCGCGCGCATGGCCTCGTCTTCCGCGCCGGGATCGCTGCCCGGCTCTGCGCTCTGCGGCACCAGGGCCAGGCGCTGCTTTTCGGCACGGCTGAGGCGGCCCGCGGCCATGGACAGCGCCGCCGCCAGGCGCGCGGTGCTGAGCGGATCGGCGGCATCACATTGCGCCAGGGCCTGCTCCAGCGCCCCGACCGCGCGGCGCAGGGCAGCCAGGCCGCTGGCCTGTGTCCGCTGCCAGTTTTGCCGCCTGGCGCGTTTGCGCACGGTATCGGCGCAGACAGCATGGCGCCGGGCCACGGCACTGGCCGAAAGGCCGCTTTCCCAGGCTTCGCGGATGGCGCGCCAGTCCGGCGGCGGCGGGCCGCTCCAGCGCTCTGCGCGCACACGGGCATTGAGCTGCGCTTCAGACAGGCCGGTGATGTGGACGATCTGGCGCACCGTGCGCCCCTGGGCGAAGGCGTCGCGCGCCACTGTCCAGGCCTCGGCGAGGCTGGCGGGGCGGGTGTGGTCATCAGTCATGGCCGCTACCATACGGCACCGGGACGGGGTGTGGGATAAGCATGGCCCGCCTGGCCCGGTTATCAGGCCATGGCCGGGCCATCAGCGGGCCAGTCTGATGCGCATTCTGGCCACAGCCGGGCCGGAACAGGCTGCGCCTGGGCCATGGGCAAGCCATTTCGGGCCATGCCGGGCCATGGGCATGCGGAGGACAGGGCGCGGCCTGTCCCCGCCTGCGCCGGTGGCCTTACACTGGTTCAATTTGAATGGGCCTGGAGGTCTGGCCCTGGCTGTCAGGATTCGCCCTCGTCCAGGGGGCGGGCCTCTTCCACCAGCATGATCGGCACGCCCTCGCGCACCGGAAAGGCCAGCCTGGCCTTTTTCGAGATCAGCTCAGACGCCTCGCGGTCCCAGACCAGCGGGCCGTGGGTCAGCGGACACACCAGCAGTTCCAGCATTTTGGGGTCGGGCTCGCGCTCCTGCCTGTTCCCGGTCATCTGCTGCCCGCCTAGCTGAACAGCAGCGCGGAGAGGCGCTTGCGGCCCTCCGTGGCCAGGGTGGAGCCAGCACCTGCGGCGTCAAAGATCTTCAGCAGCAGGGCGCGGGCTGCGCCGTCCTGCCAGTCGCGCTCGCGGGCAATGATGTGCAGCAAATGTTCCGCCGCGCCGTCAAAATCGCCGCTGGCGGCGAGGGCGCGGGCCAGGTCATAGCGGGCCTGCAAATCCTCCGGGTCCTGTTCGGCCCGGGCGCGCAGCGCCTTCAGCGCTTCCGCGTCCTTGGGGCCCTCCTCGGCCAGCGCGATGGCAGCCTTGATGCTCTTGACGTCCGGATTGTCCAGCGCCTTGCCGGCCAGCCCCGCCAGCAGGCCCCTGGCGCCTTCCAGGTCGCCATTGAGCCAGTAGCTGCGGGCCATGCCGGCCAGGGCGCTGGCGTTTTTGGGGTCAATCTGCAGGGCGGCGGCAAAATCCTGGGCGGCACCGCCCAGATCGCCAAGACGCAGGGATTCCTTGCCGCGCGCCACCAGCGCATCGGCTTCCGCGGAAACATCGCTGTCCCCGGCGAGGCGTTCGACAAAGGCCTTCACCTGGCTTTCCGGCTGCGCGCCCATGAAGCCGTCCACCGGCTTGCCATCCTTGAAGGCAAACACGGCGGGGATGGACTGCACCCGCATCTGCCCGGCAATGGCGGGGTTTTCGTCAATGTTGATCTTGACCAGGCGCACGGCGCCGCGGGCGGCCTTGACGACGCGCTCGATGGTGGGGCCAAGCTGGCGGCACGGGCCGCACCACGGGGCCCAGAAATCGACAATCACCGGGGTCTGCCGCGAGGCTTCGATGACGTCCTGCACGAAACTGGCGTCGGTGCCGTCCTTGATCGCCGATCCGTCGGGTTTTGCCGCGGCGCTGCTGCCGCCAAACATGCTCATGGGTCTGCTCCTGCTCTGCTCGCCCCAAAGATGGGCCGCACGGGCCGCCAGCGCAAGGGTTTTCGTGGGGCCTGGCCCTAAGCGTCTTGCAGTGCGGCAAAATCGACCAGTTCCGGCTCATGCCCGGTGGCGCGGGCAAAGCGCAGCAGGTCCGCGCTGGCAATGGTGGTGGTGGCGTCGTTTTTCAGCGGGTGAAAATTGACCAGGTCATGCGCCAGGATGGCGCGGTCCAGCACGAAGCGCACCCGGGGGCCGCCATTCGCGGGCCGGTCATTGATCAGCGCAAAGGCGGTGACCGAGCCGGGCGCGACCCCCAGCACCTGGCGCATCAGCTCTTCGCGGCCAAAGGACAGCCGGGCACAGCCCAGGGTCTTGTGCAGGCGGTTGAGGCGGATCGCTGTATCGCCCAGCGCCGAGATCAGCACCAGCGCGCCCTTCCTGTCCTTCAGGAACAGGTTCTTGGTGTGGCCGCCGGGCAATTGCGCCTTGATGTCCTGGCCTTCCTCCACGGTGAACACCGGCCGGTGCGCCATGGTGGTGTGGGCTATGCCCAGATCATCCAGAAAGCGGAAAAGCTCTGCGCGCGACGCCGCCATGGCTGGTCCTTTCAACTGACAATAAACCGCGCCCCTCTCTTGCATTCAAAGCGGCTCTGCGCAATAACCCCGGCCTGTCCGGCGCGGCCGGACGACCCGGGAATGCGGGCGTAGCTCAGGGGTAGAGCATCACCTTGCCAAGGTGAGGGTCGTGAGTTCGAATCTCATCGCCCGCTCCAGGGTCCTCCCATGCCGTTCGGCTGTGCGGCCAGGCCTCAGCCTGCCCCGGCACTTTGCGCCGCGGCCGCGGCATCGACACCCCACAAGGCACTTTTGGGCGCCCAGCCGCGGATATTGCCCGCCTTGAGCTGGCAGCGCGCCTGCACGCACGGGCCCAGCTGCAACAGGGCGCCCGGGTCTGCATAGGCAATGATGGTCTGCCCGGCCCCGGCATTGCGGTAAAGCGGCGCCGGGGTGCTGCTGCGCACCATGGCCATCGGCTTCATGCCCAGCCGCGAGCGGTGCATCCAGACCATCACCCCGTCCGGGTCGACAATACGGCGCCATTGCGGCGTCTGCTGGATCACCAGCACCGGCAGGCCGCGGCGCCGGTATTCCCACAGCACCGGCTGGTCATATGAGGGGCCGCGCCGCCCCCAGCTTCTGTCATGGCGCAGGCTGGCAAAATAGGGCGGCTGCAGCGCATCCTCGTCCTGCTGGCGCGGCACGCAGGCGGCGGCGAGGCCCAGCACCGCGGCAAAGGCAGTCATCGTTCTTGCGCACAGCGCCAAAAATGAAAGACTGGGGCGGGGCACTTGGCGTTTCCGTCCATGGTTTGCTACACCGCCCAAAAAGAGGGAAAATCCGCTCATGCGCAAGGGCAAAACCA
>JALWUB010000324.1 GCA_026993275.1 Robiginitomaculum sp.
GAATATCGCCAGAGCCGTTGACCTGGGCATCCAGACCGCCATTGGCAGCGCCCAGGTAAAGATCGCCGGAGCCATTGACCTGGGCCTCAGCCTCGCCGCCAATATCGCCAAGGCGCAGATCGCCCGACCCGTTGACCTGGGCATCGGCATCGCCGGATACATCGCCAATGGTCAGGTCACCCGACCCATTGAGCTGGGCATCGGCATCACCGCCGACAGTTCCGGCCGCCAGATCGCCAGAGCCGTTGAGCTGGGCTTCCAGATCACCGGCAACGGCGCCAAGGCTGAAATTGCCGCAGCCATTGACCTGAACGTCCGCCTGGGCCAGGTCGCCCGCCTCGCCAAACACGCGGCCGCCCGAGATTTTCAGGCTTGAGCCTTGCGGCACGGTCACGGTGACCGTGGGAAAGTCTGCCAGCTTGTGTTTCTTGCCAATGCCGAAACGCGCCACCCCCAGCCGCACCTTGTGATCGCGCACCGAGCAGCGGACATGGCGGTATTTATTGCCGCGCACCAGCACCGCGCCATCGCGCACCGATACCCTGGGCGCATCGACCACCCCGGCGCCCGGATCAATGTCCACGGAAATCCTGTCCACACTGGCGGTGCGCACATGCACCCGGCCGGTGACATCTTTCAGCACCAGCGCGTGCGCGTCATAGCTCTGCGCCGCCAGCGCCGAAGCCGCTGGCAGGGCCAGGCCTGCGATGATGAGTGCGCCAAATGTGTTCATGCTTGTCATAACACGTCTCCTGAAATGTGAAGGTCAACATGATCCAGATGCGCCATGACGTGCCGGTGGATGCATGATGAACACATTTTCAGAAGCCCTTGCCGTCTCTTTGCAGGCGGCGCTGGAGCGGGTAGCGGGAATCGAACCCGCATCTTCAGCTTGGAAGGCTGCGGCTCTACCACTGAGCTATACCCGCCGCGCCATGGACTGCGCCCGTCAGCGCCTTGTGAAGTGGTGGAGGGGGCTGGATTCGAACCAGCGTACGCTCTCGCGGCCAGATTTACAGTCTGGTGCCTTTAACCACTCGACCACCCCTCCGAAAAAAACCGGTGCGGAGGAACCGCTTCACAAAACAGCAAGGATGTGCGTTATTCTCCCATCAAAAAAACAGCCTCCGCCCTCTGCCTGGCATGCGGACAGAATCAGCGAAGACTTGAAACAGAATTCTGAAAGGCGGAATATAGCCATCCGCAGGCGTTCTGGCAACGCCATTTCAGCAAAAAATCACCGGCAAAGGCAGAACCCTTGAAACACCCCCGCAGCCGCCCTGCAGCCGCCGCAAAAGCACAGCGCGGCCCGCGCCGCGCTCATGATTCGGGGGCCATCCGGCCGCAAAGATCCGGCAAGGCCAGTGACGGCCTGTGGCTCTGGGGCACCCATGCCGTGCAGGCGGCGCTGGCCAATCCGGCGCGTTCGGTGCTGGCGCTTCTGGCCAGCAAGAATGCCGCCCGCCATCTGCCGCAGGGGCACGGCTTCACCAGCGCCGCGCCGCAGGAGATTGCCGCGCTCTTGCCCGAAGGCGCGGTGCATCAGGGCCTGGCCCTGCTGACCCGGCCGCTGCCGCTGGCGCCGCTGGAGCCGGTTCTGCAGCGGCAAAGCGGTGTGCTGGTCATGCTCGACGGCATTACCGACCCGCGCAATTTCGGGGCCATCATGCGCTCCTGCGCCGCCTTTGGCGCCACTGGCATCATCACCCAGACGCGGCACATGCCGCCGCAGGGCGGGGTGCTGGCCAAGGCTGCCGCCGGGGCGCTGGAGCGCGTTCCCCTCATCGGCGTGACCAATCTGGCGCGGACGCTGGAGGCGCTGGCGGATGCTGGCTGGTTCAGCATCGGCCTGGCCGGGGAAAGCCGCACGCCGATTGACGCGGCGCTGCGCGATGCGCGCAAGCTGTGCCTGGTGCTGGGCTCGGAGGGCAAGGGCCTGCGCCCCAATGTGACCCGTCATTGCAGCCAGCTGGCGCGCATTCCGATTGATGCGGGGATGGAAAGCCTCAACGTCGCCACCGCCGCCGCCATCGCGCTGTGGGAGACGCGCAAAGGGCATTCGCCGGGCAGGGACTGACCGGCCCGGGGAGTAATTCCTCTGGCCCTTATTCCACCACCACGGCCGGGGCCGGTTTGCCCCGGCCCTTGCGCTGGCGCGCCTGCATGGGCGCATGGCGCACATACCACCATGCCGCCAGGCCAGAGACGATATTGGCAATGACAAAGGCGGCGATGGCGCCCTTGATGCCAAAGAAGTGCCCGCCTACCCAGGCACCGCCCGATGACAGCACGATTGACCGGAAAAAGCTGAGCAGCAGGCCGGGCAGCGGCCGCCCGAGCGCATTGAAGCCGGCCGCGGTGGTGATCACCAGGCCATAGCCCGCCGCTGTCAGCGGCACCACCGACAGATAGGCCCGCGTGACCTGGATCACCGCCGGGTCCTTGGAGAACAGATGCGCCACGAAGCCGGACAGCAGCAACAGCGTCAGGCCGGTGCCGGTGGTCCAGATGAAAACGATCCTGAAGGCGTCGCGAAATGCCTCGCGCACCCGGTCCGTCAGCCCGGCACCGCCATTCTGCCCGGTGATCGGGCCGATGCTGGCCGACAGCGCCAGCAGCGGAATGCCAAACAGGAACTCGATGCGCCCGGCAACGCCGATCCCGGCCACCGCCGCCGGACCGAAGCGCACGAAGGCGGCATTGATGATCGACATGGCAATGGGGTTGATCATGTTGGTGCCGACCGCGGGCAGGCCGATGCGCAGCACCTCGCCCCAGCTTTCCCTCAGTTCCGCCCAGGGCGGGATGTGAAACAGGATCAGCTTTTCACGCTTGACCATGATCCAGCCCATCACCACCACGGCCAGCACATTGGACAGCACCGTGGCGGTGGCCGCACCGGCCAGTTCCATGCGCGGAAACGGGCCAATGCCGAAAATCAGCAACGGGTCCAGGGTCAGGTTGATGGCTGCGCCCGCAACCATGGTCATGCCCGGCAGCCGCGCATCGCCCAGCGCCCGCAGCAGATTGCCCGCCACCATGGGGCCGACAATGAAGGCGGAGCCGATAAAGGCGATGCTCATATAGGAGCGGATGCCCGGCATCAGCTCCGCCGGGGCATGCATGAGCCGGAACAAAGGATCGATGCTGAGCCGCCCCAGCACCGACACCGCCGCCACAATGAGCACCGCCAGCGCAATTGCGTCGGTGACCAGCCGCGCCACATGATCGCGATTGCCCTCGCCCGCGGCCCGTGACACCACCGACGACGCCCCGGCGCCGAGGCCGATGGACAGGCTTTGCAGCACAAACAGCACCGGCACGCAAAAGCTGATCGCCGCCAGCGGCACCGTGCCCAGGCGGCTGATGTAGAACGTGTCCACCACCGCCGCCGACATCACCGCGACAATGCCAATGGCCATGGGAATGCCAAGCCGCAGCAAATGGCCCATGACGGGACCCTTGGTCAGGTCACGCTTCTGGCGCGCGTGCAATGCTTTGTCTTTTGCGCTCATGAGGGCTGATACCGAGACTCGAAAACCAGATCAGGCAGGCTCTGCATGTAGTCCCGCAGAGGGCAACACGCCAGCCCCAAATCTGCATGAATGCCTCACAATCGTGTTTGCAGCACCTCTGGCAGGGCGGCAATCAGGTCGGAGGCGATCAGCCCGCGGCCGCACACGGCCCCCGCTGCGCCATGCACAAAGGCGGCGCATGCGGCGGCCTCGAAGCCATTGGCGCCTTGTGCCAGCAGCGCGCCCGTAATGCCGGCGAGCACATCGCCGGACCCGGCGGTGGCCAGGTTCGGCGGCGCATTGGTGTTGACGATGGCGCGGCTATCGGGCGCCGCAATGATGCTGTCCGGCCCCTTGAGCAGCACCGCACAGCCTGCCCGCGCCGCGGCAAGGCGGGTGCGCTCGGCCTTGTTCTGGCTGCGGTCGGCCAGTCCGGGAAAAATCCGCGCAAACTCGCCCTCATGGGGGGTCAGCGCACAGGTTTCGTCCAGTTGCGCAAAGAGCAGGTCCGGGGCTTTGGCAAAGGCGCTCAAGGCATCCGCATCCACCACCAGCGGCAGGCCCTGCATGCGCAGGGCCATGACATCCTCGCGCATGGCCTTGCCGGTGCCGCCCGCCGGGCCGATGAC
>JALWUB010000325.1 GCA_026993275.1 Robiginitomaculum sp.
CACGGCCATGAGCAAGGCATCACCCCCCGCCCGGCCGCGCCCCTGGTGGCACGATCTCGGGCTGGAGCGCGGCGGCTTGCGGGCGCGCAAGACCGGTGCGCTGGTGCGTTTCAATGCGGGCAATCTTATGGCCATGGCGCGCGGCTTCGCCAATTACCTGGCGGTGCAGGCCATGCGCCTGGGCCATCGCACCATGGCGGCCAGGCCCGTGCGCGTGGCCTTCACCCCGGATCAGCCCCGGCCCTGGTATCTGGTCTGGTCGGCGCTGCATGCAGGCGGCGGCAGGATCAGCACCGAGCCGGCCAGGGCCGACGCGATCTTCTATTTCGAGGACAGGACATCCCGCAGCAGCTGTCCGCTGGAGCCGCTCGGGCCGCTGCCGCCCTCGGCACGGCGCATCAATTGCGCCTGCCTGGATGTCTCCAAGTCCAGGGTCGCGGCGGTGTTCGAGGAGGTGTTTGGCTATCCGCTGGCGCTGGACCCGGAGCGCTGGCACGGCCCGGCGGTGGAAAAGTCCGAGCGCAATGGCGCCCATGACGGCCGCATCATCACCTGCCCGGCGCCGCGCCAGGAGGGCAAGGTCTATGAGCGCCTGATTGACAATTCCGACAATGGCCGCTGGATCGAGGACTACCGCGCGCCCACCGTCGGCGGTCATATTCCGCTGGTCTATATCAAGCAGCGGGCGCTGGACTACCGCTTCGCCAATGTCAATGACCGGGTGCTGCTGCGCCACCCGGAACAGGTCTTTTCGCTCGAGGAGCGCGAAATGCTGCGCCGGTTCTGCCAGGCCATGAAGCTGGACTGGGGCGGCATTGACGTGCTGCGCGACCGGCCCAGCGGGCGGCTTTATGTGGTTGACGTCAACAAGACCGACATGGGTCCGCCGACGGCCCTTGGCCTGGCCGACCAGGCCCGCTCGGTGCGCATTCTGGGGCGCGCCCTGCGCGCCTATCTCGAGGACTGTCCGCAATGAGTGCCGCAATCCCCTATATCCGCGACTTTGAGCCCCGCTATGGCCAGCTGGTGCGCATCGCGCCCCATGTGCGGCGGCTGGTGGCCAATAATCCCGGGCGCTTTTCCGGCTGGGGCACCAATGTGTATGTCATCGGCTCCGGCGCCGTCAGCATTGTCGATCCGGGCCCGGACACGGCAGAGCATTTCGCCACCCTGAAGGCGGTGTTGCAGGATGAGCGGGTGGAGCGGGTGCTGGTGACCCACCACCATCTTGACCATTCGCCGCTGGCACCGCGCCTGGCGGCGCATTATGGCTGCAAGACCTATGGCTTTGGCCCGCCGCTGCATGCGCTTGCCGGCGGCGAGGTGCGCCTGGAGGCGGGCGATGACCACCGCTTTGCGCCCGATGTGCGCATTGGCGACGGCACGGTGTTCGCAGGCGATGGCTGGTCCATCGAGGCGGTGCACACGCCCGGGCATACCTCCAACCACATGTGCTATGCGGTGCAGCCGGACAATGGCCTGATCTGCGGCGACCATGTGCTCGCCTGGTCCACTTCCGTGGTCAGCCCGCCGGATGGCGACATGGGCGCTTACCTGCGCTCGCTGGAGATGGTCCGGCAGCGCGGCTTTGCGCAATTGTGGCCCGGCCATGGTCCGGCGGTCACCGATCCCGCGCCCTTCATTGACGCCTATATCGCCCACCGCCATGCACGCAACCGGCAGATCCTGGAGGCGCTGCAGGAGGGGCACAGCCGCATCAAGCAGATGGTGCCGCGCATCTATGCCGATGTGGACAAGCGGCTGTATCCGGCGGCCTGCCATTCGGTACTGGCGCACATGATCCAGATGGTCAGGGATGGCCGGGTGGCCTGCGACGGGGCGCCGGAGCTGGACAGCGATTACCGGCTGGCGTGAACACCGTCAGGCTCTGGCCATGGCCGCGGCCTGGCGGCATAGTGGCGGGACGGCCAAGGCGCCGGGCGCTGCGCGGACAGGCGCGTCTGGCTGCCGGATGGGATCTGACAGGGGGGTGAGCGCATGAACTGGCAAGGAAACTGGAGTTTTCCCACCCCCATCCGCTTTGGGCCGGGGCGCATCAAGGAATTGCCCGCGGCCTGCCGCCGCACCGGCATGACACGGCCCCTGCTGGTCACTGATCCGGGCCTGGCGGCGCTGCCGATGATCGACGCGGCGCTGCGGTCCTTGCGCGAAGCCGGGCTTGAGGCCGGGCTGTTTTGCGGCGTGAAACCCAACCCCACCGGCGCCAATGTCGAGGCCGGGATTGCCGCCTACAGGGCCGGAGGCCATGACGGCGTCATCGCCTTTGGCGGCGGCAGCGCCCTCGATTGCGGCAAGGCCATCGCCTTCATGCAGGGCCAGAGCGGCACCCTGTGGGATTACCAGGACCAGGGCGGCGGCTGGCGCCAGGCCGATGCCGCGGCGATGGCGCCGGTGGTGGCGGTGCCGACGACGGCGGGGACCGGCGCCGAGGTCGGCCGCGCCGCGGTCATCGTGCGCGAAAGCCGCCAGGAAAAGCTCATCATTTTTCATCCAAAGATGATGCCGGCCATGGTCATTGCCGACCCGGAACTGACCCTGGGCCTGCCGCCGGGCCTGACCGCGGGGGCGGGCATGGACGCGTTTGCCCACAGTCTCGAGGCCTGGTGCGCCCCCGGCTTTCACCCCTATTGCGACGGCATTGCGCTGGAGGGCGTGCGGCTGGTCAAGGAGGCGCTGCCGCGGGCGCTGGCTGACGGCGCGGACCTGGGCGCGCGGGCACAGCTTCTGGCCGCGGCCAGCATGGGCGCGACGGCGTTTCAGAAAGGCCTTGGCGCCATCCATGCGCTGTCCCACCCCATCGGCGCGCTGCATGACTGCCATCATGGCATGACCAATGCGGTGGTGATGCCCTATGTGCTGGCCTTCAACCGCCCGGCAATTGAGGGCAAGATGCCGCGCCTGGCCGCCTATCTGGGCCTTGAAGGCGGCTTTGACGGCATCATGGACTGGCTGCTGGCCTTTCGCGCGCAGGTTGGCGTGCCGCAGACCCTGCGCGATTTTGGCATTGATGACAGCCATGCGGACAGGATTGCCGCCATGGCCGCAGCCGATTCCACCGCCACGACCAATCCGCGCCCGTTTGGCGCCGCCGAAGCCCGCCAGGTGCTGGATGCGGCCTGGGCCGGCGCTCTTTGAATTTGACAACGCAGCAGATGTTCAGGGACTGACCCTAGCGCGCGGCGCGGGTGCCGGCGATTTCGTCAAGCTCGGCCTGTTCGGCCTTGGCCCGGGCTTCCTCCAGGCGCGCCAGGCGGCGCTCTTCCATCAGTTCGAACTTTTTCAGCTCGCGAAACGCATCGGCAAGCTGCACCCGCAGTGCCGCGGTCTGGGCATCAAGCTCGACCATGGATGCGCGCAGATTGTTCTTGCGCTCGATCACCGCCTGGGCATAGGAGCCATAGGCCATGAAGCCTTCGCGGGTTTCGCTGGCGGCGACCTGTTCTTCCGGCACGCTGCGCACCAGGTCGGCAATGCGGCTTTCCAGATGCGCGCGGGCGGAATCCAGCGCCGCCATCTGTTTTTGCAGGTCCTCGACCTTGAACCGTGCCAGTTTGATCAGCGATGCAAAATTGCGCATGCGCCCCTCCATCTCTACCCGTTATCGGGCTTATTGTTGTCATCCAGAATTGCGCGCAGGCGGGCAAAGCCCTCTTCAAGGGATGTGGCTTCGTCTTTGGCCTGCGCCAGAAAGCTTTCCAGCGGCTCGTGCAGGGCTATGGCCCGGTCCACATCCGGGTTGGAGCCCCTGGCATAGGCGCCCAGGCGGATCAGCTCTTCCATGTCGTCATAATCGCTCAAGACGCGCCGTGCCATCCTGATCAGTTCGGCTTCCTCGCTGGTGCAACAGCCAGGCATGGTGCGCGAAATGCTCTTCAGCACATTGATGGCGGGAAAGCGTCCGCGTTCGGCAATGGCGCGCTCCATGACGATGTGGCCATCAAGAATGCCGCGCGCGGCGTCGGCAATGGGCTCGTTATGGTCATCGCCATCGACCAGCACGGTAAACAGGCCGGTGATGACCCCTTCCGTGCGGCCATCGGCGCGCCGGCCCGGCCCGGCGCGCTCCAGAAGCCGCGGCAATTCATTGAACACGGAAGGCGTATAGCCGCGCGTCGTCGGCGGCTCGCCGGCCGCAAGGCCGATCTCGCGCTGGGCCATGGCAAACCGGGTCACCGAATCCATCAGGCACAGCACATGCTTGCCCTGGTCGCGGAAATATTCGGCGACCGTCAGGGTCAGCTGCGCCGCCTGGCGGCGCTTCAGCGCAGGCTCGTCCGAGGTTGCGACCACGACAATGGCGCGTTTCAGCCCTTCCGGCCCGAGCACGTCGTCGATGAACTCCTTGACCTCGCGGCCGCGTTCACCGATCAGGCCGATGACCGCCACGTCGCAATCGGCGTTTTTCGCCAGCATCGACATCAGCACCGACTTGCCGACGCCGGAGCCGGCAAACACGCCCATGCGCTGCCCCTGGCAGATCTGGGTGAACGTGTTGATGGCGCGCACGCCGGTATCCATGCGCGGGCCCAGGCGGGCGCGGGCATGGGCGGCCGGGGGGCGGCCGCGCAGCGGATAGGGGTAAAGGCCGTTCTGCAGGGGGCCGCCTGCATCAAGCGGCTGCGCAAACGCATCCATCACCCGGCCCAGCCAGGCCGGCGAGGGGCGCACGAATGGCCCTTCGGGGTCGATTTCCATGCGCGCACCGGCGCGCACCCCCTCCATGGGGCCAAACGGCATCATCAGCGCATGGCCGCCATGAAAGCCGACGACCTCGCAGGGCACCTCGCCATGGCGGGTGTGCATGCGCGCCCTCGCGCCCAGTTCCAGCGCGTCCGGCGGCCCTTCCGCCTCGATCATGAGGCCATTGACAGAGGTGATGCGGCCGCGAAAGCGGCGCGGCTCGATGGCCTCGATACTGGCGCGCAAGGCGTGCATGGACGAAAACTCCGGTCCCGTGTCAGTTTGAGCAGCACTATAAGCGGCACGCCTTGCGATGGCGTAAACGCGGCCATGAAAATTGCCGGCAAGGGCAGCAGGGCTGAATTTCGCCGATTCAGCGAAATTTGTTTAACTTTGGTTAAGGGGATTCCCCTAGCGTGGAGATAGAGTTAACCATTTCGTACACAGAGGGCGCAAACTGATTCGCGCGCACAACGGGAGGAGCTCATGCGTGTTCTCTTGGTAGAGGACGACAGCGCTACGGCACAGTCGATAGAATTGATGCTGAAGTCGGAAGGCTTCAACATCTACACCACCGACCTTGGCGAAGAAGGGGTCGATCTGGGCAAGCTGTATGATTACGACATCATCCTGCTGGATCTCAACCTGCCGGACATGCCGGGCTTTGACGTGCTCAAGCAATTGCGCGTCTCCAAGGTCGAAACGCCGGTGCTGATCCTCTCTGGCACGGCCGATACCGAGATCAAGGTGCAGGGGCTGGGCTATGGCGCCGACGATTATCTGACCAAGCCGTTTCACAAGGACGAGCTGGTGGCGCGCATCCATGCGGTGGTGCGGCGCTCCAAGGGCCATGCCCAGTCGATCATCCGCACCGGCGCCATTGCCGTCAATCTGGATGCCAAGACCGTGGATGTGAACAATCAGCGCGTGCACCTGACCGGCAAGGAATACCAGATGCTGGAACTGCTCTCCCTGCGCAAGGGCACCACCTTGACCAAGGAAATGTTCCTCAACCAGCTCTATGGCGGGCTGGACGAGCCGGAACTGAAGATCATTGACGTGTTCATCTGCAAATTGCGCAAGAAACTGGCCAATGCCACCGGCGGCGAACACTATATCGAAACCGTCTGGGGCCGCGGCTATGTGCTGCGTGACCCGGAGGAGGATGAGGCCGCGGCCTGAGCATCCCGGATCCTGGAACACCTGCCTTGAAAAGCGGCCCCTGCGGGCCGCTTTTTGCATTTCGAAACAGCACCTGCTGTATACTACCATCAAAGGCAAGAGGCGGCATGACCCACCGGCGCATCAGACCATTTCTGGACTCGCTCAGAACCGAGATTGCGGGCGGGCTGCGCTTTGCCGCCGTGTTCATGGCGGTGTTTTTGCTGTTCACCACATTTGTGTTTGCGCTGTTTTACATTCCCTCGGGCTCCATGCGCCCGGCCCTGGAGGTTGGCGACCGCTTCGCCGTGTCCAAATGGGCCTATGGATATTCCCGCTTCTCGCTGCCCTGGGGCCTGCCGCGCCTGCTGCCGCACGCAAAGGGGCGCATTTTTGGCCGCCTGCCCCGGCGCGGCGATGTGGTGGTGTTTGTCAGCCCAAAGGACAATCTGGTCATGGTCAAGCGCGTGATCGGCCTGCCCGGCGATGTCATCGAAACCCGCGGCGGGCGGCTATACATCAATGGCCGGCGCGTAGCGCGCACCTTCTTGCGCCTCAGCCGCTATCGCGACCACCACGGGCAGATCCGCACCGCCCAGGTCTATGCCGAGCGCTTTGCCGGCGCCCGGCGCGCCCACAGGATTTACGAAATGTCCAACCACATGGTTCTGGATGGCTGGTCGCCGGATGATTCCGGGCCGTTTACGGTCAGGCCGGGCCATGTTTTCGTCATGGGCGACAACAGGGACAATTCCAATGACAGCCGTTCGCCCCATGGCCCGGGGCAAATTCCGCTGGAAAACCTTGTCGGCAAGGCGGAAACCGTGCTCTTTACCCTGGCCCGGTGCCGCCATGAGCCGGGGCTTGATTGCCCGCCGCCGCGCCTGTGGCGCCTGATGTGAACCGGCAGAAAGGAAACGCCATGACCCTGAAGGGAAAGACGGTCTTCATCACCGGGGCCAGCCGCGGCATCGGCCTGGCAATCGCCAGGCGCTGCGCCCGTGATGGTGCCAACATCGTCATTGCCGCCAAGTCGGCTGAGCCGCACCCGCGCCTGCCGGGCACCATATACACGGCCGCCGAGGAGGTGCGCGCGGCGGGCGGCAATGCCCTGCCGCTGGTGTGCGACATCCGCTTCGAGGACCAGGTGGAGGCGGCGGTGGCGCAGGCTGTGGCGCAATTTGGCGGCATTGACATTCTCGTCAACAATGCCTCGGCGATTTTCCCGCGCGGCGTGCTGGACACGCCGATGAAGCGCTATGACCTGATGCAGCAGGTCAACACCCGCGGCACATACATGGTGACGCAAAAATGCCTGCCGCACCTTTTGAAGGCGCAAAATCCGCATGTGCTGATGCTGTCGCCGCCGCTGGACATGGCGCAAAAATGGTTTGCGCCGCACACCGCCTATTCCATCGCCAAGTTTGGCATGAGCCTGTGTGTGCTGGGCATGAGCGGCGAGTTCGCCAGGGACGGCGTGGCGTTCAACGCCCTATGGCCGCGCACCGCCATCGCCACCGCCGCCATTGCCAATGTGCTGGCCGGGGAAGAGGGCATGAAAATGTGCCGCAAGCCGGAGATTCTCGCCGATGCGGCCTATCTGGTCTTCACCCGCCCCGCACGCGAATTCACCGGCCATTTCCTGATTGACGACACATTCCTGTTCGAAAACGGTGTTACCGATTTCGAGCCTTACAAGATGGACCCGGACCAGCCCTTGCTGCCGGACTTTTTCGTGCCCGCCGAGGGCTATCCGGCGCCGCCGGGCGTTGCCGTGCTTGATCTGCCCGCTCAGCCGGCGCCATGAAAACCGTGCTCTACAGCCATCCGGCCTGCGCGGCCCATGCCGTGCCCCCGGGCAATCCGGAAACCCCGCAGCGGCTGGATGCGGTGCTGGCGGCGCTGGCGGACCCGGCCATGCCCGCCCTGGAGCGGCGCCAGGCGCCGCGCGCTGCCCTCGATGACATCATGCGGGCGCACGGCCAGCGCCATATCGGCCTGATCTGCGAAAACGCGCCCGCTGAAGGCGGGTTTGTTGTCCTGGATGCGGATACGGCGCTTTCGCCGGGCACGCCGGAGGCTGCCCTGCGCGCCGCGGGGGCCGCCTGCCAGGGCATTGATGACGTGATTGCCGGCACGGCGGAGGCCGTGTTTTGCGCCACCCGGCCGCCGGGACACCATGCCCGCCCGGCCCGGGCCATGGGGTTCTGCTATTTTTCCACCATTGCCATTGCCGCCCTGCGCGCCCTGCAGGCGCACGGGCTGGAGCGGGTGGCGGTGGTGGATTTGGACGTTCACCACGGCAATGGCACCCAGGAGATTTTGTGGGACGTGCCGGGCGCCCTGTTCATCTCCTTGCACCAAAAGGACAATTATCCCGGCACCGGGCTGGCGGGCGAGACTGGCGGCAAGGGAAAAGTCCTGAACCTGCCCATGGCGGGCGGCACCAGCGCGCAAGACTGGATGCAGGCCTTCGAGGACAAGGCCCTGCCCGCCCTGGCCGCGCATGAACCGCAACTGATTCTGGTGTCTGCGGGCTTTGATTCCCATGCCGATGATCCGCTGGGCGGCTTCGCCCTGCGCAGTGCGCATTACCACGCCCTTGGACAGCAGCTGGCCGCCATGGCGCAGCAATATGCCGATTCCCGGCTTGTTTGTGTGCTGGAGGGCGGCTACGACTTGGCAGCGCTCGGCCGCAGCACCCGCGCTTTCGTGCAGGCGCTGGCCACAGCATGAGGGGCTTGCGCGCGCGGCGCGGACCATTTCAAGGGACAGGCATGACACAGAGTTCCGACGCCAAAGCGCCTGCGCCGCCTGCGCCCGGACAGCGTTGCGGCTCGATCGTGCTCGCCCGCCATGGCCGCCCCGATATCGACAAGTCGCGCTATCTTGACGCACAAGGTTATTTTCGCTGGTGGCAACGCTATGACGCCAGCGGCCTCGACGCACAGGAGCCGCCGCCCGCCGCGCTGGTGGCCGAGGCCGAGCGGGCGCAGCACATTTTCGCCAGCCCCCTGCGGCGCTCTTACGAAACCGCCGAGGCGGTCGCCAACGGCAAGCCTGTCATCCGCGACCCGGTGTTCACCGAGGCGGCGCTGCCGCCGCCGCCCTTTCCCTCCTTCATCCGCATGCGCCCGCCCTTGTGGGACGTGTTTTCGCGCTCTCTGTGGTGGCTGGGCTATAGCGGCGGTTTTGAAAGCCGTGCCGAGGCCGAGACCCGTGCATTCGAGGCGGTGGCGCGCATTGACCCGCTGGCCCGCAATGGCGACAATGTTCTGGTCTGCGCCCATGGCTGGTTCAACCGCATGATGCGCCCGGCCTTGGTGGCCAATGGCTGGAATTGCGTATATGACGGGCGTGACGATTACTGGTCTTTCCGGCGCTACCAGCGCGCCACGGAACAGGCCTTGTCAACTCCGGAGCGATCATGAGCGCTGACAGCAAGATTGACAGTCTGAGTTTTGAAGACGCCCTGGGCGAACTGGAGCAGATCGTGCAAAAGCTGGAAAGCGGCACGGTCGCCCTGGAAGAGTCCATCGCCATGTATGAGCGCGGCGCCGCCCTGAAGGCGCATTGCGAGAACAAGCTCAAGTCGGCGCGCCTGAAGGTGGAAAAGATTATCCTCGATGCCGACGGCACGGCCTCTGCCGTGCCGATGGAAGAGCAGTAACGCCATGGAGGCCCACGAAACCTTTTCCGAGCGCCTGGAAAATGTTGCCGACAAGGTCACGGTGGCGCTGGATGCGCTGATTCCGCCGGTCGCCGGGCCGGAGGGCCAGCTGCTTTCAGCCATGCGCTATATGGCGCTGGGCAATGGCAAGCGCATCCGCCCGTTTTTCGTGCTCGAATGCGGCCGCCTGTTCGACATCAACGAGCGCTCGCTGCTGCGCGTTGCCTCGGCGGTGGAGTGCATGCACGCCTATTCGCTGATCCATGATGACCTGCCGTGCATGGATGATGATGACATGCGCCGCGGCCGCGCCAGCGTGCACAAGGCCTATTCGGAGCCCCTGGCCGTGCTCGCCGGCGATGCGCTGCAGGCCCTGGCCTTCGAGATTCTCAGCGACGAGGACACCCATGCCGGGCCCAAGGTGCGCGCCGAACTGGTGCACCGCCTGGCCCGGGCCGCGGGCGCGCAGGGCATGGCCGGCGGACAGGCGATCGACATTTCGGTGACCGACAACGAGCTGGAAGTGCCGCTGATAGCGCGCATGCAGCGCATGAAAACCGGCGCCTTGTTTCAGTTTTCCGCCGAGGCCGGCGCCATCATGGCCCAGGCTGGCAGCGACGCTTTCGCGGCGCTCAGCGGCTTCGCCCATGATCTCGGCCTCGCCTATCAGATCGCCGATGACCTGCTTGACGCCGAGGGCAGCGAAAGCGGCACCGGCAAGAGGGTCGGCAAGGATGCGGACATGGGCAAGGCCAGTTTCGTGCTGGCGCTGGGGCCGGAACAGGCGCGCAAGCGCGCCCGCATGCTGGCCGAACAGTCCAAGCGGCATCTGGAGTTTTTTGGCAGCAATGCCGCAATTTTGCGCCAGTCTGTCGATTTTGTTATAGAGCGGACCCGTTAGCAGGGCAGGGACATGGACAAGCCATCTTCCATACTGGACCGGGTGAACAGCCCCGCCGACATGCGCGATTTCAACATTGGCGAACTGCGCGAGCTTGCCGATGCGGTGCGCGCCGAGATGATCGACGCGGTCTCGGTCACGGGCGGCCATCTGGGCGCCGGGCTCGGCGTGGTCGAGCTCACCGTGGCCCTGCACCATGTGTTCGAGACACCCAAGGACCGGCTGATCTGGGATGTCGGCCACCAGTGCTATCCGCACAAGATCCTGACCGGGCGGCGCGACCGCATCCGCACTTTGCGCCAGGGCGGCGGGCTTTCGGGCTTCACCAAGCGCGCCGAGAGCGAATACGACCCCTTTGGCGCCGCCCATGCCTCGACCTCCATTTCCGCCGGGCTCGGCATGGCGGTGGCGCGGGACCTGAGCGACGGCAGCAACCATGTGGTCTGTGTCATCGGCGATGGCGCCATGAGCGCCGGTATGGCCTATGAGGCGATGAACAATGCCGGCGCCATGGACAAGCGCCTGATCGTGATTCTGAACGACAATGACATGTCGATCGCGCCCCCCGTCGGCGCCCTGAGCGCGCACCTGGCGCGCCTCGTTTCGGGCACCGCCTACACCTCCATGCGCAAGCTTGCCAAGGACGTGGCCAGCCGCCTGCCCAAGCCCTTGCAGGAAGCGGCGCGCAAGACCGAGGAATATGCCCGCGGCATGGCCGCCGGGGGCACCCTCTTCGAGGAGCTGGGCTTTTATTATGTCGGCCCGATTGATGGCCACAATCTCGACCATCTGGTGCCGGTCCTGCAGAATGTGCGGGATCTGAAGGACGGCCCGGTGCTGATTCATGCGGTGACGCAAAAGGGCAAGGGCTATGCCCCGGCCGAAAGCGCCGCCGACAAGTATCACGGCGTGTCGCGCTTCAATGTCATCACCGGCGAGCAGCACAAGGCCAAGGCCGGGCCGCCCAGCTACACCAGGGTGTTTGCGCAAAGCCTGGTGCGCGAAGCGCAGAAGGATGACAGGATCGTTGCCATCACCGCCGCCATGCCCGGCGGCACCGGGCTGGACATTTTTGGCCGGGCTTTCCCGGACCGCATGTTCGATGTGGGCATTGCCGAACAGCACGCGGTGACCTTTGCCGCCGGGCTTGCCGCCGAAGGCATGAAGCCCTTTGCCGCCATCTATTCCACCTTCTTGCAGCGCGGCTATGACCAGGTGGTCCATGATGTCGCCATTCAGAGCCTGCCGGTGCGCTTTGCCCTCGACCGTGCCGGGCTGGTGGGCGCCGACGGGCCGACCCATGCGGGGGCGTTTGACATCGGCTATCTGGGCGCCTTGCCGGGCATGGTGCTGATGGCTGCGTCCGACGAGGCGGAACTGGCGCGCATGGTCGCCACCGCCGTCATGATCGACGACCGCCCCAGCGCCTTTCGCTATCCGCGCGGGGCAGGCACCGGCGTGGCCATTCCCGACAACCCGCAGCCGCTCGAAATCGGCAAGGGCCGCATGGTGCGCGAAGGCAGCACCATTGCGCTTTTGTCGCTGGGCGGCCGCCTTGGCGAAGCGCAAAAGGCGGCAGACATGCTCGACGCCCGGGGCTTTTCCACCTCCATTGCCGATGCGCGCTTTGCCAAGCCGCTGGACGAGGACCTGATCTTGCGGCTGGCGCGCGAACATGAAGTGCTGATCACCATCGAGGAAGGCGCCCGCGGCGGCTTTGGCGCCTTCGTGCTGGAATTGCTGGCCCGCAAGGGCGTGCTGGATACGGGGCTGAAGATCCGCACCCTGACCCTGCCTGACCGCTTCATCGACCAGGACACGCCGGAGCGCATGTATGCCGCCGCCGGCCTCGATGCCACAGCCATCGCCAATGCCGCCCTTGCCGCCCTTGGCCGCCCGGCGCACAGCGTGCTGGAAACGCCCAAACTGGCTTGAGCCGGCAGCCGTGCAGACGGGCTGGATTGTCAGCATGCAGGCTCAGAATTTGCCACTGATATAGGCTGCGGACAAAGCCGGACACGCTGCTTAGAGCGCTTCATGTTTTGATAGACTCAAGACCGCACTCTATCCTGTTGCTTGTCGCACTTCTTGTCCGAAAACCGGTTCCCATCCCGGATCGGGGTCCGGGACAGGCTTTTTCGGGAAGTGCTCTAGAGCGGGCACGCATCAAACACCGCCCTGCCGGACCTCTCAGCCCAGTGCCAGCAGGATGACAGCCGACAGGGCCAGGCGGTAGAGGGCGAAGGGCAGCAGGCCGATGCGTTCCACCAGGCGCATGAAGAGCGCGATGGCGCCATAGGCGACCAGCGCCGAAAGCACCAGCACGATCAGGCCTTCGCTGAACGTGCCGCCGCTGTCCGCGCCCTTGATGGCAAGGTCAAGCCCGGCGGCCACGGCCATGGCGCCCAGAAGCGGGATTGACATCAGCATGGAAAAGCGCGCCGCCTGCACGCGCGTCACCCCCAGTGCCCGCGCCGCGGTCATGGTGATGCCGGAGCGGCTGGTGCCGGGAATGAAGGCCAGCACCTGGGCCAGGCCGATGAACAGGGCCGCCTTCCAGCCGCGGCTTTCGACCGATCCGTGCTCGCTCATGAAACGGTCCGCCGCCCACAGGGGCAGGGCAAAGATGGCGCTGGCGGCAGCGATGAGCCGGGGGTCGCGCAGCGTATCCGCATGGCCGGACAGAAACAGCGCCGCCCCGGCCAGCAGCCCCGGCGGCGTCGCCACGGCCAGCAGCAGGAACAGCCGGGCGCCGGGGGCATCAAACCGCCCGCGCAGGCTGTCTGCCATGCCGCGCAGTATTCCGGCCACATCCTTGCGGTAATAGGCAATCACCGCGATCAGCGAGCCGCCATGGGCCATCAGGTCGATCAGCGGACCCTGATCGGCCGCGCCCAGCACCAGCGGCGCCAGAATGAGGTGCGCCGAGGAGCTGATCGGCAGGAACTCGGTAATGCCCTGTATGACCGCCAGAATGACAAGCTGTTCGAGCCCCATGGCAGGCGCGCCTAGAGCCGGGCCTTCAGGGCCTGGGCGAGTTCGGCGCTCTTGGCCTCATGAAAGGCGGCGCACAGGGAAATGCTTTCCAGGGTCTGGGCCAGCGAACGCTCATAGCCGGGGATCTTGTCCGCTTGCGCCTTGAAGAAGCTGGCCACCTGATCGCGCTTGTCATAACTGCAAAAGCCGCTGGCAAAGCCGGGCATGGCAGACTTGCGCACATCGGGCGTGCGCGCCAGCACGTCGTCAAAATGCGCCGTGAACCATTCCCAGCCATCATCGGCCAGCGGGCCGCGCATCAGCGCCCTGATCAGCCCGGTGGCCTCGCGCCCGCTCAGGGTTTCGCCAAGTGCCCAGTCGCGCAGGTCCGCCGCCAGCGCCGGATCGCGGGTGGCCCCGAGCGCCCCAATGGCGGCGCCGCGAATAGCCGGATTGTGCTCGGTTTCCAGCAGCGTGCGCAGGGCATCGGCAAAGGGCTTGCCATCATCCTGCACGGCGGCGGCAAAGGCGGTGCCCATATCGCTCTGGGCCAGGGCCGATCTGTCGGCCTTGCCATGCAGGCCGGCGAAGGTTTCCGCTGCCTTCACCAGCGGCTTGCGGATGGCCGGGTCCTTGCCGGTCAGCGCCAGGCGGCTTTTCAGCGCCGTGCGCAACAGCCTGGCGCCGCGGCTGTCACCGCTGATGGCGGCATAACGGGGCGCAAACAGCTTGCGCACATAGGCGGCCAGCGCCGGATCGTCATAGGGCAGCGCCTCGCCCTGCAGACCGGCAATCGCACCGGCGGTTGCCGAAACCACGTCCCAGGCCGGGTGTGCCGCCAGCTTTTCCATCATGCCGAACCAGGTGCCTGCGGGCATGGCCCCGGCATGCAGGGCGGCGCTGGCGCTGTCGCGCAGGGCCAGGGCTTCGGTGGCCGGCAGGGCAGCGGCATGGGCCGCCAGGGCGTTCCAGCCCGGATCATCAAGCGCAAAACGGTAATAGCCTGCGCCGCCGGCATTGGGCATGACATAATCCGGGCAGGACGGCCCGGCCAGTTCCAGGGTCTCGTTTTCGTGGGTCATCATCATGCAGGCCTTGAAAGGCGTGCCCGTGCTGGTGCCCGATGCGCAAAACGGAATGTCCCACTTTTCACCGCCCTTGATGGCCGAGCCCAGTGGCTTGTATGTGCTCTGGCGCAAATGCAGCAGAGCCTTGCCGCCGCTGCATTCAAGCCGCACGGCAATGCTGGGCGCATGCGGCTGGTCGATGAAGCTGCGCAGGGAGGCGACCACCTCGGGATGGCCGGAGCCCTCGGCCAGGGAAGCGAAAAAGTCATCCGCCGTGGCGGTCTTGAAGGCAAAACGGTTCATGTGCAGGCGTACCCCGTCCTGAAAGGCCTTCTTGCCGACATAGTTTTCCGTCATCGCCAGCACGCCGGCGCCCTTTTGATAGGTGATGCCGTCAAAACTGTCCCAGATTTCCGCATTGCGGGTCACCGGCTCGTGAATCTTGCGGGTGCTGGCCAGGGCGTCCTGGCGCATGGCGCCCAGGGCGCCGCGCAAGGTGGCCCGGTCAAACTCGCCATCAGACTTCCACAGGGTCAGGGTCTTGTTGCCCATCCAGGTGGCGAAGGCCTCGTTGAGCCAGATGTCGGTCCACCATTTGGGTGTCACCAGATCGCCAAACCACTGGTGCGCCAACTCGTGCGCGGTGACCGAGGCAAAGGCGCGCTTCTGGCGCAGCGCCGCATGATCGTCCATCAGCAGCAGGAATTCGGCAAAGACGATGGCGCCAGGGTTTTCCATGGCGCCAAAGGCATAGTCTGGCGCGGCGATGAGGTCGAGCTTGGCATAGGGAAAGGCGATGCCAAAATACTGCTCTTCCGTGGCGACAATGCCGCCGGTGTTCTGCAGCGCATAGTCCAGCAGCTTGCCATTGCCCCGGGTGGTCACGCCGCGCAGGGGCAGTGGCCTCGTGCGCACCGCATTGGCGGGAATATCCGGCGCGGTGCTGACATCATAGGGGCCGACGGCGAAGGCCAGAAGATAGGTCGGCAGCGGCTTGGTGCGGGCAAACTCATGGCGCACCATGCCATCTTCCAGAGGCGTTTCGCTGACTTGCGGGGTGTTGGCAATGACAACATCGTCCGCGGGCGCGGTCACGGCAATATCAAACGGCACCTTGAAGCGCGGCTCGTCGAAGGACGGAAAGGCCTTGCGCGCGGCAATCGCCTCGAACTGGCTGACAATATAGGCGTCCT
>JALWUB010000326.1 GCA_026993275.1 Robiginitomaculum sp.
GCCTGATCCAGGTGCTGCAGCGCACGGTGGAAGACTTTGACCGCAATCCCGGCGCCTTCATGAGCGGCAAGCCGGTCAAGCAGATAGAGGTGCCGCGATGATGCACGCATGGAACACACGGATACGGGCGCTTTTTGCCCTGGCCCTGACGGCAAGCCTGGCGGCGTGCATATCGGTCCTGCCCAAGCCCGGTCCGGACCCGGACATTTTCCGGCTCAGCGATGTCACCCTGCCAGAGCGCATGGCGGCAAGCCCGGTGATTGTGCTGGAAATGCCGATGGCGCCCAAGGCGCTGCGCAACAACCGCATCGCCATTGCCCAGGGGCCGCAGGACATTGCCTATGCGGCGGGGGCGCGCTGGGCCGGTATGGTGCCGCAAATGGCGCAGGAATTGCTCAATGATGCGCTGCTGGCCACGGGGCGGCTGAATGTCGTCTCGCCGCGCGAGGGCGTGCACCCGCCCTTCGGCCTGGCCGTCGAGGTGCGCCATTTCGAGGCGGTCTATGACCAGGGCCCCGCAAGCGTGCCGCTGGGCCGGGTCAGTCTCTACGCCAAGCTGATCGACCGCCGCGGCCGCACCCTGATCGCGCAAAAGATCTTCACTGCCGATGTCCGGGCCCGGGAAAACACGCTGCGGGCCATGGCCGCCGCCATCGACGCCGCCGCCCACGAGGCGGCGGACGTCCTGGCCGGCTGGACCGCTGAGCAGACCCGCGCCTTCCAGGATCGTGCAGGCTGAGGGGGCTGTTGCCCTGGGGCTGCTCCGCCTCGCTCTGAGCGGCGCCGCAGGGTGAAGGCGGCATGGCCTGCGTGGCCCGTTTTTATCGCGAGCAGGCCATTCGCATCGCCGTTATCGTCATTTGGCGTAATCGTCATTCCGGCGCAGGCCGGAATCCATCTTGAGGCATCAAAATGGGCCCCGGCCTTCGCCGGGGTGACGCAGGCGGTGGAGACAACATCCGTTTGCAGGCATCACAGACCACAAAGAAGAAAAGGGCGCATGGCCCGCTCATGGCCTGCATGTCCTGTTTTTTGGTTTGACCAAGCCATGGGCCAGGCCATTCACAGGCCAGTTTCGGATACTTTCGAACCAGACCTGACCAGCAACAAGCCACTTCAAGCCATGGCAAGCCATGAAATACGGGGATAAGATCGCGCCTGTCCCCGTAAGTGCGCCGGGATGGATAATCGGGATGTGCGGGGCTCCCAAGAAGGGCTCGGCACGGAAGACTGAGATTGTGAATCAAGGCGCCACAAGGCTTTGCGGCTCAAGAGCGCTGCAAAGAAGGCCATCGTGCGTGCAAAACTCACCCCTCGAAAGCCCTTTGCAGAGTCTCAAACAGCTCCGCTATTCTAAGAAAAGCGCCGTTATCCCCGGGGGAAAACAGCAGAGCGTTTTTGTGTGGACAGCAGTTTCAGTGTGTGGCGCTGTCCGGGCCATAGACGGCCTTCACGAGGCGCGGGCGCAATCTGATGGCATCGGTGCCGATGACCTGGTCAAACAGCACGGCGGCCAGGCCGTTGTGTGGATCGACGAAGAAGAATGTGCCGGCCAGCCCGCCCCAGTAAAACGAGCCGGGGGCAAAGGGCGCGCCCGGCCCCGGCATGCGCACGGCAAAGTCAAGGCCGAAGCTGTCGCCTTCGGGCAATTCGGAATGGTCAATGCCGGCCAGCTGGTCCGTGGTCATCAGCGCCAGGGTTTCCGGCTTGAGCAGGCGCACGCCATCGAGCTGCCCGCGGCCCAGCAGCATGCGGGCAAAGCGCATGTAATCGTCAATGGTGGAAACCAGGCCGCCGCCGCCGCTTTGCAGGGGCATGTCTGTCAGAAACGGCTTGTCGGCGAGAAGCGGCGGGTCATCGCCAAGCCGGTGCAGGCCATCCTTCTTGAGCTGATACAGCGCGGCAAAGCGGGCCTGCTGGCCCGGGCGGACGGTGAAGCCGGTGTCCTTCATGCCCAGCGGCTTGAAAATGCGCGCTTGCAGAAAGTCCCCGAGGCTTTGGCCGGAGAGCACTTCGATGAGCCGCCCCTGCACATCGACGGCGACGCTGTAGTGCCAGCGTGTTCCCGGCTGGTATAGCAGTGGCATTTTGGCCACCGCCTTGCTCATCTGCGCATTGCCAGCCTCATAGCTCAGAATGTTGTGCGCGCGATACATCCGGTCCACCGGCGTGTCGCCGAAAAAGCCATAGGTCATACCGGCGGTATGGCGCATCAGGTCGCGAATGGTGATCGGCCGCCGGGCATCCTTGAGAACCGGCTTGCCGTCCCCGTCCATGCCGGCAAAGACCTTCATGTGGGCGAATTCGGGCAAATAGGTCGCCACCGGGTCATCAAGATCGAACATGCCCTCTTCGTAGAGCATCATCAGGGCGACGCCGGTAATGGGCTTGCTCATGGAGTAGAACCGGCCAATGGTATGGCGGTCCAGAGCAATCCTGTTTTCCTTGTCCTGGTAGCCGAAAGGGCCAAACAGGGTCCCGCGGCCATGGCTGTAGACCAGCACTGCGGCGCCCGGCATGACGCCTTCGGCCTGCAGATCCGCCAGGAAGGCGTTGATGCGTTTGGCGCGCGCCAGGTCTTGCGCATCGAGGGCGGCGGCATGCACGGCCCGTTGCGGCGAAGGCCCGGAGTTTGTGCTGCAGGCCGCCAGGGCAAGGGCTGTGAAAGCGGCCAGGGCGCCGCGCAAGATCCAGGACATGAGGGTTTTCCTTGTGAGACTGCGAACTGGCATGATGGCGGGCACCGTGCCGGGAGTCAAAGGCACATGATCGTCAGCCGGTATGGAAACTTTGCAGCAGGCTGCCGACAACCAGATGCCAGCCATCGACGAGCACAAAGAAAATCAGCTTGAACGGCAGCGAGATGATCACCGGCGGCAGCATCATCATGCCCATGGACATCAGGATACTGGCCACCACCAGGTCGATAATGAGAAAGGGAATGAAATACAAGAAGCCGATCTCGAAGGCGCGGCGCAGTTCCGAAATCATGAAGGCCGGGGCGACAATGTGCAGCGAGGTGTCTTCCGCACTGGCTGGCACGGGCGTCTTTGAAAGGTTGAGAAACAGGGCCAGGTCTTCCTCGCGGGTTTGCGCCAGCATGAAGGTCTTGATAGGCGCCGCGCTTTTGGTGAAGGCTTCGCTCAGCGGCATTTCCTGGTTCATCAGCGGCTCGATGCCGTCGGCATAGCTTTGCTGAAACACCGGCGCCATGATGAAGGCGGTGAGGAACAGGGACAGGGAAATCAGGACCATGTTGGGCGGCGCCTGTTGCAGGCCGGAGGCGGTGCGCAGCAGCGACAGCACCACGACGATGCGGACAAAGCTGGTGGTCATGATGACAATGGAGGGCGCCAGAGAGAGGATGGTCAGCAGGGCGATGAGCTGCAGCACCCGGTTGGTCAGCGCGCCCTCGCTGCCTGCATCGATGGTGACCGATTGCGCCAGGGCCGGTTCGGCCAGAAACAGCAGGGCGCCAAGGCCCAGGGCGAGTATGGCGAAGCCTTTGACTGCCGCCTTCATGACACGTCCCCTTGCGGGTCTTGACTGGCGCCGCCGTCCGGCGCATCGCGGCTCTCGATGAGCATGTCGCCGGTCAGGCCCAGCAGCAGCACATGTTCGCGCGCCCCGTCGCCAAGAATGACAACCCGGCGGCGCGGGTCCAGCGACAGGCTTTCGCGCACAAACAGGCTCTTGCCGGGGCTGACGGGGGCGCCGCGCACAAGGCCCGGGGCATAGCGGCGCAGCAGATACCACAGGCCGAATATCAGCCCCAGGGTGAACAGCAGGCCCGCGATATAGCGTCCGGTATCAAACAAAGCCATGGTGCAAACTCTCGTGGTGGGGCGCAGGCGACTGTGGCGTGCGCTGTGTTAAGGTTCCGTTAAGCATAACGGCCCGCTGTGCAGGGGCGGAAAAGCAAGGTTTTCAAGGCAAATGCGCCTGCAATTGCGCCGCTGCTGCGGCCGCAGCTTCACGCTCCATTAACCATAAACCGCCAGAATGCGCTGCAGACGAGGCCGCCCATGAGCATGAACAATATCCAGGTTTTCCAGATCCTGCGCGACACCATGGCCATGCTGGGGGCGCGGCAAAAGGTGCTGGCGCGCAATATCGCCAATGCCGA
>JALWUB010000327.1 GCA_026993275.1 Robiginitomaculum sp.
ACCCGTCCCACGGCTATAATGTCGACATCATGCTCAAGGCGATGAAGGAAGCGCTGAGCACCTATACCAGCCTTTTTGGCCCCTATCCCTATCGCCAGATCCGCATTCTGGAATTTCCCAATGCCGGATTTGCGCAAAGTTTTGCCGGCACCATTCCGTTTTCGGAAAATATCGGCTTCGTGCTCGATCCGGGCGATCCCAAGGACAACAGGAAGCTGGACCTGGCCACCTATGTCGTGATGCACGAGATCGGCCACCAATGGTTCGGCCACCAGATCATGCCGGCCGACACCAAGGGCTTTAACGTGCTCTCCGAAGGCCTGACCGAGAATGCCGCCATGACCGCTTACGAGCGGGCGCTGGGCTGGCAAAAGGCGCGCCGGGTGCTGGAGCGCCGCGCCATCCGGCCCTATCTGACCCAGCGTGCGGTGGACCGCAAGGCGGAGCCGCCTCTGGCCCGCGCCGAAGGCCAGCAATATCTCGATTACAACAAGGCCAGCTGGGTGTTCTGGGGCCTCAAGCACTATATCGGCAGCGACAGGATGCAGGGCGCCATCCGCGCCTTCTTGCGCGACTATGGCTATAAGGGGCCGCCCTATCCGACCACGGCGCAACTGGTCGAGGCCTTGCGCGCCGCCGCCGGGCCGAAATGGCAGGGCCTGATCACCGATTACTGGGACCGCATCGTCTTCTGGGACCTCAAGTTTGGCGATGAGGCAACGGTCAAGCCCGGCAAGGCGGGCGGCTATGACGTGACCCTGACAATCCGTGCCGACAAAAAGATCGCCGATGAAAAAACCGGCAAGGAAACCTCTGTCAGCAAGATCAAGGGCGAAAAGCTCGATGAGTGGGTCGAGGTCGGCTTTTATGATCATGACCCCAAGGAGACCCTTGGCGGTGACTGGCTGAAGCTGGAGCGGGTGCACATCACCAACCCTGACACCACGCTGTCCTTCACCCTGGACAAGCGCCCGTCTTATGTCGTGCTGGATCCGCAGCGATTGCTGATCGAGCGCAATGTCAAGGACAATGAAAAGGCCTTGCCAAAGGACACGCTTGCTACCAAAAAGCCCTGATCCGCCATAACATGGGCCGGCCATCAGGGGGCGCCGTTGTCAAAACTCTATTTTTCCTATGCGGCCATGAATGCCGGCAAGTCGACGGTGCTGCTGCAGGCGGCGCACAATTACGAGGAACGCGGCATGCGCGCCTTCTTGCTGACCGCTGCGGTGGACGAGCGCGCGGGCAAGGGCCGTATCGCTTCGCGCATCGGGCTTTCCAGGGACGCCTTTTCCTATGCGGCTGATGATGATCTGGCGCAGATCATCAGCGCCCGGCACGCGGAACAGCCTGTGCATTGCGTGCTGGTGGACGAAGCCCAGTTCCTGACCCGGGAACAGGTCTGGCAGCTGGCCCATGTCGCCGATGGTCTGGATATCCCGGTCCTGTGTTACGGCCTGCGCACGGACTTTCAGGGCAAGCTGTTTCCCGGCAGCGAGGCCTTGCTGGCCATAGCCGACCAGTTGCGCGAGATTCGCACCATTTGCTGGTGCGGCGCCAAGGCCACCATGGTGCTGCGGCTCGATGAAAACGGCCGCCCCGTGGCCGAGGGCGCGCAGGTGCAGATTGGCGGAAATGAGCGCTATGTGTCAGTGTGCCGCCGCCACTGGACGGCAAGGGAGCTTGGCCAGCGCCCGCAATAGGATTCAGGCGCAAAGTCTGGCGCGGGCATCGTCATATTGCTGGCGCAGGCGGGCAATGCGTTCAGCCGCAGGCAGAATTTCGTGAATGGCGCCAATGCCCTGGCCGCAGCCCCAGATGTCGCGCCAGGCCTTGGCCTTGGACGAGCCGCCGGAGCCAAAATTCATGGCTGACGGATCGGCCTGCGGCAGATTTTGCGGATCCAGCCCGGCCTTGACGATGGAGGGGGCCAGGTAATTGCCGTGAATGCCGGTGAAGAGGTTGGAATTGACAATGTCCTCGCCGCCGCAATCCACCACCATCTGCTTGTAGTCTTCAACGGCACGCGCTTCCTCGGTGGCGATGAACATGGAGCCGGCATAGGCCAGGTCAGCGCCCATCGCCCGGGCCGCCAGAATGGCACCGCCGGTGGCAATGGCGCCCGAGAGCAGCACCGTGCCGTCATACCAGTCGCGGATTTCCTGAATCAGGGCAAAGGGCGACAGCGGCCCGGCATGGCCGCCTGCCCCGGCAGCCACGGCGATCAGTCCGTCAGCGCCCTTTTCAATGGCCTTGTGGGCAAAACGGCTGTTGATGATGTCATGCCAGACAATGCCGCCATAACCATGCACCGCCTCATTGACCTCCGGGCGCGCGCCCAGCGAGGTGATGATGATGGGCACCTTGTGCTTGACACACAGCGCCACGTCTTCCTCCAGGCGGGTGTTGGAGCGGTGCACGATCTGGTTGACCGCGAAAGGCGCTGAGGGCGCGTCGGGATGGGCCGCATCATACGCCGCGAGTTCCTCTCTGATCTGGCTCAGCCACTCGTCGAGCTGGGCCGCCGGGCGGGCATTCAGGCTTGGAAAGGCCCCGATAATGCCGGCCTTGCACTGGGCAATGACCAGTTCCGGCCCGGACAGGATGAACATGGGCGCGCCGACCAGCGGCAGGCGCAGACGGCCCTGCAGGAATGGCGGTAAAGACAAGGCGGGTCTCCCTCAGCCTGAAAAACACGACTGAAGGACTTATTGACGATCGGCGGAGTGAAGTAAATCAAGCCACGGCAAAAACACACGACAGGCGCAGAACGATCAGGCCAGTCGGGTCCAGCCCCTTAACTGGAAGGGGGCTGTTTCAAGGCCTCGGCCAGGCGGCGCGAAAATATCTCGAACCCGCGGCGCGCATCAAACCATGGCGTCGGGCCAACCCCGGCACCGGCAATGCCGCCGCCATAGGCCTGTCCTTCACGAAACTGAAAATGCAGTCTCCCAAGGTCTGTGCCGTCGGCCGCCACAACATGCGCATCGATGGTGACACCGCCAAAACCCGGTGAAGACAGGCTCAGCCCCTCAAACCTGGCCAGTTCATGAGCCGTTGGCCGGCTGGGAATGATGTTTTGCAAGGTAAGCTCAAGGCGCGCGCCATGGTCATCCATCAGGCCATCGTGCTGCAAACGCCGGACCACCCTTCTGTGCAGATCCTGCTTCAGCATTGCAATATCACGCGGGCCCCAGCGCACAGTTTCGTTTCGCACAGCATCGCTGGCGGCAATAGAGACAGCAGCAATCTTGATCCCTTGCGCCTTCAGTGCCGTGGTGAACTCTGTATCGGCACTGCGGGCCGCTGGAGCGCTTAACAGCGCCAATGCAGCAAGGATGTGGAGAAAGCGCATGATGAGGGTCCTTGTTTTACCGCCCCGGCCACGACACTGACAGCATAACACAAACCGGACCGGCAAAAAAGCGATCATGCCTCTGGCTGGTTTTGCAATTCCCGCGACAGGCGGCGGGCAAATTTGCCAAAGGCCCGGCGCGCATCGAACCAGATAGTCTTGCTGTCGCTGAATTCGTAGAGCTGCTGTTCATACCAGCGATACTGCATCTGTCCCAGATCCTTGCCATCGGCAGAAATCAGGTGCGCGGCAATTTCCGCGCCGCCCAGGCCAAAGGAGCGAAAATCGAGGCCCTGGCGTTTGGTCATGGCCTGCAAGGTCGGCCGGTTGGGGGTCACATCGACAATCGTCAGTTCCAGCCTGGCGCCCTTGCCATCGGTCATCAGTTGTTTGGCTTGCAGACGCTGCAGAACCCGCTTGCGCAGGTCCTTTTCAAGATAGGCAACGTCCTGCGGGCTCCAGCGCTCCTTTTCTCCGGCCACCTTGTCACTGGCCTTGACGGTCACGCTGGCAATCCTGACGCCGGGGGCGTTGATGGTTGTGCTGAACTTGTAGCCTTGCGCCTGTGCCGGGCCTGAAGCCAGCAGACCCAGGGCAAGAGAAATCATCATGGCAGCAAGATATCGCATGAAAGCGCTCCTTCTTCATGTCTGCGCCCTCGCCCAGCCACACTATAGCATATAGTGCGCCTTCTGGAAAAAACCACTGCCAGCGCATGGGGATTGGTGTAAGGCGGGCACACAGTCTTCCAGG
>JALWUB010000328.1 GCA_026993275.1 Robiginitomaculum sp.
TTCGCGATACTGGATCACGTCGGCGGTGTGGTTGATGACAATATCAAGATAGACCTTCATGCCGCGCGCATGGGCGGCATCGACCAGATCGCGCAGATCGGCATTGCTGCCAAAGTGTGAATCCACCCTGGTGAAATCGGTGATCCAATAGCCATGATAGCCTGCCGATTCCTGCCCGGCCGCGCCTTGCACGGGCTTGTTCTGAAAGACCGGGCCAAGCCAGATCGCGGTGGCGCCCAGCCCCTGGATATAATCAAGATGGCTGATCAGGCCCTTGAGATCGCCGCCGTGAAAGAAGCCCTTGCGGGCGGGATCAAAGCCGGTCTGCAGGGGGCCGCCCGCAAACCCGCCGCGGTCATTTGCCGTATCGCCATTGGCGAACCGGTCCGGCAGGATGAAATAGATGAATTCATCCTCCGGCAGACGCTGCGTGTATGCGTCCTGCACCGCCTGCGCCGCTGGGGCGCTGGCGCTTCTGGCCGCGCCCGGCAAAGGCGGCAGCATGGCGAGAGCCATGATGATGAGCGCTCTTCGTATCATCATGACGGCAACTCCCTGTCCTGCGGCTGCCGCTTGGGGCGGCGCTCTGTCTGGTTCCTGGCACCTGTGGTGCATCACATGCGGTTGGGTCTAAAGGACAACAAAATGGCTGCCAGCGCAACCCGCTTTGTTCAAAATTGCAAGATATTACAAAAACGGCCGGTCAGAAGGCGCTGCGCGTGCAAATCGGGAAACGGACATAATCACAAGAAAATTATGGAGATATGGCGCAATGAACTCTCTTTCTGCGCAAGCCTGTCGCGAAGAGCCCGGTCTTTCTCCGGGTCGCTTTCATATTCATTGCAATAAAATGAAATTCTCTGTAGGCTGCCGGCACAGGGGCAGTGCAGCGGGAGGCCGGGCCAGTGAGCGATCAGGATGCGGCATCAGGGCAAGGCGGCAAGGCGGGGTTCAGGCGCATGGCGGGCCGGGCGGCGGCTCTGGCCGCGGGCATCTTTGCGGCTGGTCAGACGATGGCCGGGACGCTGGCCGCTGCCGCGCCGCTGCAGGTTGCATCGCCTGACGGCCTGATCAGCGTGCGCGTTGATGCGAAAGGCGGGGTGGCGCGCTACAGCATTGCGTATCGGGGCCAGGCGGTGATCTTGCCATCAAGGCTGGGGCTGCGCTTTGCCCAGGCCGCGCCTTTGGACGAGGCCCTGGCGATCAGGGGCAGCCGCCGCGCCAGCGCCGACAAGACCTGGCAGCAGCCCTGGGGCGAACGGCGGCTGATGCGCGAGCACTATAACCAGCTGTGCGTTGACGTTGTCTCATTGCGGCGGGCGCAAAGCCGCTTTAGCGTCTGTTTTCGCGTTTTCAATGATGGGGTGGGGTTCCGCTATCAGGTGCCGGAGCAGGGCGTGCGCCGTGCCTTGCGCATCACTGACGAACTGACGCAATTCACGCTCGATCCGGCATCGACGGCCTGGTGGATCCCGGCGCATGGCTGGAACCGCTATGAATACCTTTACCGCAAAACGCCGCTGCGCGCTGCAGCCGCCATGCACACGCCCGTGACCCTGAAAACCCCGGGCGGGGTTTATGTGAGCCTTCACGAGGCGGCGCTGGTGGATTATGCGGGCATGTCGCTGGAGCAAGGGCGCCCGGGCCATCTCAAGGCAGCGCTGGCGCCCTGGTCCGATGGCATTCTGGTCCGCAAGACGGCGCCCTTTCACAGCCCGTGGCGGACCATCCAGATCGCGCCAAGGGCCATAGGCCTGATCAATTCGGGTCTGATTCTCAATCTGAATGCGCCCAATGCGCTCGGCGATGTCTCCTGGGTCAAGCCCGGCAAATATGTCGGCATCTGGTGGGGCATGCACATCCGCACCATGACCTGGAGCTCTGGCCCCAAACATGGCGCGACGACGGAAAACGCCATGCGTTATATGGATTTTGCTGCCAGGCATGGCTTTGACGGCGTGCTGGTGGAAGGCTGGAATACGGGCTGGGACGGGGACTGGTTTCACAATGGCGCCCAATTCAGCTTCACCAGGCCCTATCCGGATTTTGATCTCAAGGCGGTCACGGATTACGGCCGCAAAAAGGGCGTGCGCCTGATCGGCCATCAGGAAACGTCGGGCGATATCTACAATTACGAGAGCCAGATGGAAGATGCCTTCGCGCTCTATGAAAAAATGGGCGTGCGCCAGGTCAAAACCGGCTATGTCGCCGATGGCGGCGATATTGTGCGCCGTGACAGTGCCGGCATCAGGCGCCATGAATGGCATGACGGCCAGTTCATGGTGCGCCACCATGTGCGCGTGCTCAAGGCGGCGGCGCGGCACCATATCAGCATCGATACGCACGAGCCGGTCAAGGATACCGGCCTGCGCCGCACCTACCCCAACTGGCTCAGCCGCGAAGGCGCGCGCGGGCAGGAATACAATGCCTGGGGCGTGCCCCCCAATCCGCCGGAACATACCGCCATATTGCCGTTTACGCGCATGCTCGCCGGGCCCATGGATTTCACGCCAGGCATTTTCGATCTTGATTTCGGCCATGGCCTGGACGCGCCAACCCGGGTGCAGACCACCCTGGCGAAACAGTTGGCGCTCTATGTGGTGCTTTACAGCCCCGTTCAGATGGCGGCCGATCTGCCAAAAAACTATGAGGCGCGCCCGAGGGCGTTCAGATTTATCGAGGATGTGCCGGCCGACTGGGAGCAAAGCATCGCCCTTGACGGGGAAATCGGCGAGTATGTGGTGATCGCCCGCCAGCAGCGCGGCGGTGCCGACTGGTATCTGGGGGCGCTGACCAATGCCGAATCGCGGTCCCTGGCCGTGCCCCTGAGCTTCCTTGATCCCGGCAGGCGCTACCAGGCGCAGATCTATGCTGATGGCGCCGGAGCGGACTGGAAAACCAATCCTTACGCTCTGGCCATCAGCCGACAAACCGTAACGGCAGGCGACACGCTTGTGCTGCGTCTGGCTCCCGGCGGCGGCGCGGCAATCCGCTTTCAGGCCCTGGCGGAACGCTGATCTGCCCAGGCGGCAATGCGGCAAATCGAAATTTGCATTATTTTGCAATAATGACTCCGAAGGGCATGTCATCAGACCAACGGGCGTTAATATCATTAATAATCAATGAATTAAATAAAATTATTGGCGAAAACAGAGTATGAATTTTGCCAAAAATGTCACACATTGAAAATAAATTTGGATTGTGGCTTGCAAACATTGCAGGGTTTTGCAAATATGGCTGAAAGCCGCGTTATACAATGGCGGCGCGTTTCGGGAGGGCAATATGAAATCGGCAACAGGGCTTCGGCGTTCAAGGCTGTTGGGCAGTGCGGCATCGGGTGTGGCGCTGTTGTTCGCCTTGTCGGGCACGGCTTATGCACAGGCGGCGCAGACGCCGGCGCAGGACAAGCAGGCCGCCAAGACAGACAAGGACAAACAGGCCAGCGAAGACGAGATTATCGTCACCGGTTTTCGCAGCTCCATCGAGACCTCCATCGCCACCAAGCGGGACGCCACTTCGATCGTCGAGGCGGTTTCGGCAGAAGACATTGGCAAGCTGCCTGATGTCTCGATTGCCGAATCGCTGGCGCGCCTGCCGGGTCTGACCACCCAGCGCCTCGATGGCCGCGCCCAGGTGCTGTCCATCCGCGGCCTTGGCCCAGACCTGTCCACGGCGCTGCTCAATGGCCGCGAACAGGTGTCCACCAGCGACAATCGCGGCGTCGAGTTTGACCAGTATCCGGCCGAATTGCTCTCCAGCGCCGTGGTCTACAAGACCCCCTATGCGGGCCTGATCGGCCAGGGGCTTGCCGGCACGGTTGATCTGCGCACCATCCGCCCGCTTCAGCACAAGGGGCGCATTCTCTCGGCCAGCGCCCGCTATGAGCTCAACAGCCGCAGTTCGCTCAACCCGGACCAGAGCCGCACCGGCGGCCGCCTCAGCGCCACCTATGTGGACCAGTTTGCCAACGACACCATTGGCATTTCCCTGGGCGCGGCCTACCAGAACACGCCGACCCAGATCGAACGCTTCAATGCCTGGGGCTATCCGACGGAATCCGGCGGCAATTTCATCATTGGCGGCGCCAAGCC
>JALWUB010000329.1 GCA_026993275.1 Robiginitomaculum sp.
GCAATGCGCCGCGCCTTGGCCATGGCATCAATCTGAAGATTTACGGCAAGGGCAATAACGCCAATTCCGAATACCTGGCCCAGACCCGCGCCATGCTGGATCAGGCCGGGATTCCCTGGCAGACGGCGACCTACAAGGTCGGCAAGGGCGGCGGCGGCACGCTTGGCGGCGAGTTTTCGCACTACAACATCGACGTGGTCGATTTTGGCGTGCCGGTGCTCTCCATCCACACCCCCTATTCGCTCAGTTCAAAGGCCGACCTCTATTGGCTCTACAAGGCCAATGCAGCATTCTTTGCGCAATAGGCGGGCGCTCATGCCTGCGGCGGCCTGGGCGGCTGCCACGGCCAGCGGCGGTCGATTTCCAGTTGCAGCGCCATGCTGAGAAAGGTGCGGATAAACACGATCAAGGCCCAGAATCAGGACATTGACCAGCGTCGGGTCCACAACAACCGTGCGGATGATGTCCCCGGCGATCAGAAACTCCAGCCCCAGCAGGATCGAGCGGCCCAGATCCTGGCGGAACATCTGATACAGATTGCCGCCTCTGGGCAGATTGATCGCAAACAGGCGATAGAGCGCAACCAGCGCCCCGCCAAGAATGACCAGAACGCCCAGGGCATCCACCCCGGCGCCGACCATGGCCATGATGCGCTGAAAGCTGTCAAACCAGTCATTCACGGGTCAGCCCTGCTCTCCTTTTCATGTTCTAAATGACTTCTTCAACGGCTTGCGGCCCGGCCAGGGGCCGGTCAGTGAGCACGAAAGCGGCGCGGGCGGCCATGGCGGCGCCCTGCAACAGCATCAGCACCGCAAACACCGGGATCGCGGTCTTGAGCCAGTACACCAGCGGCAGGCCGTTGACTTCCGGCGAGCCTTCATGAATGGCCCAGGCGCGCGCCGCATAGGCGCCGCCATATTTGAAAATCACGATCGCCACGGGGGCCAGCAGCAGCAAGGACCCGGCCAGATCGACCCAGGCCCTGCCCCTGGGCCCGAGCTTTTCATAAACGATATCAACCCGCACATGGCCATTGGTCAGCAAGGCGGCGGGCGCGGCCAGCAAAAACAGCAAGGCATGCATGTAGAGCACCGATTCCTGCGCCTTGATGGTGGTCAGGCCAAACACATAACGGGCAATCACCAGACCGGCGACCATCACCACCATGGCGAGCGCCAGCCATTTCACTACTTCGGCAATCAGCGTGCTGAAGGCATCAATGGCCCGCACCGCGCCCTGCGCCGGCAAGCGGGTACGCTCAAACAGCACCAGCAGCGGCAACACGGCCGGAATGGCCCACAGCAGGGCCCAGCTTGCCGGGGTGTTGGCGAGCAGGAACGCCATCACACGCCCGCCAGTGCGCGCAACCGCAAATACGGGCCGTCAGACACCTGCGCCCAGGCGCTGGCCTCGTGCAAGGCGTGCATGTAGCTGTCGTGAATGATCCGGGTTTCCTCGTCCGTGCGGGCGACCTCGTCCAGCACCTTTTTCGCAGCCTTGCCCAGGGCTTTCCAGATGTCATCGGAAAAGCTGCGGACCTTGACCCCGTGCTCTTTCTCCAGCACCTGCAGGGCCTTGGCGTTTTCATAGCTGAATTGCGCCAGCGAGGTGGACATGACCCAGCCGCAGGCGCCGCGTATTGCCTGTTGCTCCTGCGGGCTCAGGCTTTGCCAGACCTTCAGATTGGCCCCCAGCGACACGGTCGAGCCCGGCTCGTGAAAGCCCGGGCCATAATAATACGGCGCTTCGCGGTAAAACCCGAACGCCAGATCATTCCATGGGCCGACCCATTCGGTGGCATCAATGGCGCCCGATTGCAGCGCCTGGTAAATGGCACCGCCGGACAGCATCTTGGGTGACACGCCCAGCTCGCGCATGACATCGCCGCCAAGGCCGGGAATGCGCATCACCAGCCCCTTGAGGTCATCAAGACTGTTGATTTCCTTCTTGAACCAGCCGCCCATCTGGTGCCCAGTCGAACCGGCGGCAAAGGCAATCAGGCCAAAGCGCGCCGAGAGTTTTTCCCACAAGGCCTGGCCGCCGCCATGATTGACCCAGCCCAGCTGCTCGATGGCCGTCATGCCAAACGGCACGGCGGTAAAAAAGGCAAAGCCCTTGGATTTGCCTTGCCAGTAATACTCGGCAGCGTGATAGAGGTCCGCCGCACCGGAAGAGACCGCGTCAAAGGCCTCTTCTGCGCGCACCAGTTCGCCCGCCGCATAGAGCTTGACCGACAGGCTGCCATTGCTGAGCACGCCGATGTGCCTGGCGATTTCCTCTGCCGCCGTGCCCAGGCCCGGAAAGTTCTTTGGCCAGGCCGTCACCATGCGCAAGGTGCGCGCCTTTTTGCGCATCACAGCCGGGGCCGCCGGCTGATTTGCCTCCGCCTTGGTCGATTGCGGCGCGCTGCATGCGGCCAGCGCCGCGCCCAGACCCAGCCCGCCTGCGCCAAGCAATGTTCTGCGTTTCATAGGTCCTCATCCTTCAATTCCTGCCAGCCACCGGTGCGCAGGATTTCCAGCGGCCGGTACTGCGCCTTGTAACGCATCTTGCGGCTATCACGAATCCAGAAGCCCAGATAGACATAGGGCTGCCCGTTTTGCACGGCCTGGCGCACATGGTCGAGTATGACATAAGAGCCCAGCGAACGCCTGTCCTCGCCCGGCTCATAGAAACTGTAGACCAGAGACGGGCCGTCGGCGAGCTGATCAACCAGGGCCGCCGCCAGCAATTTGCCGTCCGGATCGCGGTATTCGCAAACCCGGCTGCGCGCCGCCGTATCCTCGACCATGCTCAGATAATCCGCATAGGACATGTCTTCCATGCCGCCTTCCGGATGGCGGCTGCGCACATAGCGCAGCAACAGCGCGTAATGCTCGTCACTGGCCAGCGCCGCCTCGATGCCCAGGCTCAGGTCGGCATTTCTGTTCAGCACCCGCCGTTGCGAGCGGCTGGGGCGGAACCGGCTGGCCACGATCCGTGCCGAGATGCAGGCGGAGCAGTCTTCACAGGCCGGGCGGTAGACGATGTTCTGCGAACGCCGGAAACCGGCCTGGGTGAGGCTGTCATTGAGTTCCGGCCCGTCCAGGACGTGCAGATGGGTGAACAGCTTGCGCTCCATCTTGCCGGGCAAATACGGGCACGGCGCCGGTGCGGTGAGGAAAAACCGCAATTGCTTGAGCGGAAACGGATGCGTCATCGGAACCTTGTGCGAGTCTCTGCCTATACAAGCCCAAAATAATACGGCGCGGCCAGCGAAAACACCAGCCACAGCAGCAAGACCAGCGGGCCGCCAACGCGCAGATAATCGGTGAAACGGTATTGCCCTGGTCCCATCACCAGAAGGTTGGTCAGATAAGCGATGGGGGTCGCAAACGAGCAGTTGGCCGCATAGATCACGGTCATCACGGCGGCCACGGCAAGCTGGTTCTGTTCTGCCGGCGTGCCGCCAAACTTGATGGCGGCATCAACGGCAATAGGTGCAAACAGCACCGCCGTCGCCGCATTGGAGAGGATGTTGGTGAGCACGGCGACAATGCCAAACAGACCGATCAGCAGCACCGCCGGGCCATAGGGCATGGCCAGGGCAACAGCGGTGTTGGCCAGAAGGTCCACGGCGCCCGTCACCTTCAGGCTGGCGCCCATGGCGAAGGCCGCGCCAATCAGCAGAAAAATACGCAAGTCCAGCGCCCGCGCGGCCTGGCGCAAGTTCATGCAGCCGAACACCACCATGGCCACCGCCCCGGCCATGGCCGCATCCACGATCGGCACCAGCCCGGTCGCTGCCGCGGCAATCACCGCCCCAAAAATCAGCCGCGCCCGGCCCGCCAGGCGAATGTCCGGCACATCGCTCATCGACCACAGCATCACCAGCAGGTCATGATTGTGGCGCAATTCCCGCAAGGCGGCGCGCGAGCCAAACAGCAACAGGTCGTCGCCAGGCTGCAGGCGGATGGTGGAGAGCTTTTGCCGCATCATGTGCGAGCGGCGCCGGATGCCCAGAACGATGCAGCCGGTATGGGTGCGAAAGCCGATCTGCCCGAGCGTGCGCCCTTCATAGCGCGAGCCGGGGGCCAGCACCGCCTCGGTAATCGCCAGGGCGCCGGCGGGCTCGGCGTTTTTCTCGCCTGCGCCCGTGCCCAGCATGCCGGTCAGTATGCCCGGATCGGAAACCAGCAATTCGCTGAGCGCCTTGCGGGTTGCCGCCACGGTGAGAATATCGCCCTCCTGCAAGGCCGCCTCCTCGCCATAGGGCGGGTAGAACACCCTAGAGCCGCGCTGGATCATGCGCACGGTCACGCCCTTCAGGTTTGGAAACATGCCGGCAACGGGAACCTCGCCAACATGCGGATTGCCCTTTGTGATCGGCACCTGGGCAATGTATTGCCGCCCCGACGACGCGCGCCGGGTCACGCCTTCGGCACGGTCCGGCAACAGCCGCACCCCAACCACCAACAGATAGGCAATGCCGCTTCCGGCCAGCAAAAGGCCCAGGGGCGCCAGATCGAAAAATCCCAGGCTGATCTTGTCTTCCTCGGTGAGGATATTGGCCACCAGAATGTTGGTGGACGAGCCGATCAGAGTGGTCATGCCGGCCAGGATGGACACATAGGACAGCGGGATCATCACCTTTGAGGGCGAAACCCCGATGCGCGAGGCGATGGTGGCCAGAACGGGAATGAACATCACCACCACCGGCGTGTTGTTGATGAAGGCGCTGATCAGCATGACAAAGCCGAACAGCGCCGCCATGGTCATCAGCGGGCGCCTGCCATAGGAGGCCGCAAGCACCCGCGACGGCCCTTCCATGGCGCCGGTGTGGAACATCCCCTGCCCGACCACGAGCAACGCCAGGATGGCAATCAGGGCCGGATTGGAAAACCCGGCCAGAAGCTGTTCAGGCCCGAAATCCGTGCCCGGAACTGGCCAGAAATGAAACAAGAGCAGCAAGAAGGCGATGGCCCCCGCCGCGACCAGCTCGATCGAATACACCTCGAAAGCGAACAGCACGATCACGCAGGCGACCACCGCCATGACCACGATCATGCGCAGGATTTGCGGGTCAGCAAACATGGTGTCCGTTCCGTTTCCCGGTCAGAAATCCCCTGGCCATACTCTCTTGATTCTGCGTTTCAGGCGTCCTTGTCGAGCTTGACCAGCATTTTGCCGGTATTGCCGCCGGAAAAGAGTTTCAAAAAGGCCGCGGGCGCGTTTTCAATGCCCTCTTCCACGGTTTCCTGCCATTTGACCTTGCCTTCGCTGACCCATTTGGCGAGGTCGCGCATGAAGTCCGGCAACAGGTCGAGATGATCGGAAACGATAAAGCCCTGCACGCGCAGGCGCTTGCCGATGATGTTGAAGAGATTCCACGGCCCGGGCCTGGGCGCGGTGTCATTATAGCCCGAGATCATGCCGCATACCGGGATGCGGCCAAAATTGTTCATCGCATCCAGCGCTGCCACCAGATGATCGCCGCCAACATTTTCAAAATACACATCCACGCCTTCGGGCGTCGCGGCCTTGAGCGCCGCCATCAGGCTGCGCTGATCAGGATGCGCCTTGTAATTGATGGTTTCATCAACGCCAATGCTTTTCAGCCAGGCGCATTTGGCCTCCCCACCTGCCGAGCCAACCACGCGGCAGCCCTTGATCTTGGCAATCTGGCAGACCAGCGAGCCAACGGCGCCGGCGGCGCCCGACACGAACACGGTTTCGCCCGCCTTGGGCTCGCCAATGCGCAGCAATCCGGCATAGGCGGTCAGGCCCGGCATGCCGGCAACGCCCAGAAACGCCTCTTCGGGCAGGCCATGGGTGTCCAGCTTCTGCAAGTCCTGGCCGTTCGAGACAAAGGCCTCGCGCCAGCCATTCATGGACAGGACCAGATCCCCCGGCGCGAAGTCCGGATTGTTGGAGGCCACCACCTTGCCCACCGCATGGCCTTCCAGCGGCTTGCCGATCTGAAACGGCGGCACATAGCTTTTGCGGTCCATCATCCGGCCGCGCATATAGGGGTCCACCGACATCCAGCGATTGCGCACCAGCACTTCGCCGGGGCCGGGCTCGGGCAATTCGACGCTGGCCAGTTCAAAATTTTCCGGCCTGGGCAGGCCCTCCGGCCGGGATTTCAGGCGGATTTCCCGTGAAATGGTCGTGCTCATGCGGTGCGCTCCCTCGGCATGTTTGACTCTGTTGGCTGCAAGCCTAGGCCAAATCACGGCGCTTGTGTATCGCTTGTTTGCGTTTGCGCAGTTGGCCGCGCGCCTGAAAGGACACGAGGGATTGCCGCTGTTCGAAAGCCCTCCTAGAGTGACCACTGGAAAACAAGGGGGGTTGCCATGAAAACGGTCTTGACGTGTCTGCTGGCGGCGCTGGCGCTGGCCTTGCCGGGAGGAGCGGTTGCAGCCGATTCGCGCGCTGAACCGGTCACGGTAATCAAGGCGGCGCACATGATCGACACCCTGGCGGGCAAGCGCCGGGACAAGGTGCAGGTGGTGGTGCGCGGCGCGCGCATCGAGGCGGTGCAAAAACAGGGCGCGCGCATCCCCGATGGCGCCAAGGTCATTGATCTGGGCGCCATGACCCTCACACCCGGCCTGGTGGACAGCCATACGCACATGACCGGAGCGCCCTTCTTCGGTTATGAAAGCCTCAAGGTCTCGGTGCCGCGGGCGGCGCTTTACGGGGCCAGCAATGCCCGCAAAACCTTGCTGGCGGGCATTACCACGGTGCGCGATGTGGGCGCGGAAGGCTATAGCGATGTGGCCCTGCGCGATGCCATCAGGGATGGCGATATCCCGGGACCGCGCATGCTGGTGTCCGGCCCGCCCCTGGGCATGACCGGCGGCCATTGCGATGAAAACCTGCTGCCCTACAGCTTCCATCACAGCGCCGAAGGCGTCGCCAATGGTCCCTGGGCGGTGCGCGCCAAGGTGCGTGAAACCATCAAGTATGGCGCCGATCTGATCAAGTTCTGCGCCACCGGCGGGGTGCTTTCAAAGGGCGACACCCCCGGCGCGCAGCAATACACGCTTGAGGAAATGAAGGCGATTGTCGATGAAGCGCACATGCACGGCCGCCGCGTTGCTGCCCATGCCCATGGCACGGCGGGCATCAAGGCGGCGATCATCGCCGGAGTGGACAGCGTCGAGCACGCCAGCATCCTCGACGACGAGGCCATCCGCCTCGCCAAGGCGCACGGCACATATTTTTCCATGGACATCTACAATGATGACTACATCCTGGCCCAGGGCATCAAGAACGGCATGCTGCCCGAATCCATCGAGAAGGAAAAAGCCATTGGCCTGACCCAGCGCCAGAGCTTTCAGCGCGCCGTCAAGGCCGGTGTGAAAATGGCCTTTGGCACCGATGAAGGCGTTTATCCGCATGGCGACAATGGCAAGCAAATGCCCAAGATGGTCGAATGGGGCATGACCCCGATGCAGGCCATCCAGACCGCCACCATGGGCTCGGCCACCCTGCTCGGCCTGCAAGACGAGATCGGTGCCATTGCCAAGGGCCGCTATGCCGACATCATCGCTGTTGCGGGCGATCCGCTCAAGGACCCGTCCGCGTTCACCCGCGTGCGCTTCGTGATGAAAGGCGGGGTGGTGTACAAGGAAAGCGGGGACTGAATTCCATTGAACCCCGGCCCTAGAGCACTTCCCGAAAAGTGGGAACCGGTTTTCGGATAAGAAGTGCGGCAAAACAATAGGATAGAGTGCAGTTTTGATTCTATCAAAACATGAAGCGCTCTAGCGCCTCTTCGCTGCGCGCGCATCAAGCACCACGGTGAGCGCGTAAAAGGCCAGGCCCGAGAGCACCACGCCCAGGGCAAAGAGCGCCTCGACGGGGCGGTTCATGCCCACATAGACCAGGGTGAAGCCGGTCAAAGCGAGATAGACCAGCGGCGTCAGCGGGTAGGCAAAGACGCGGTAGGGCCGCGGCAAGTCCGGCTGGCGCCAGCGCAGCACGAACAGGCCGAGCACGGCGGCGAAGCTGTTGAGCGCCAGCAGCATGCCGGAAAACACCAGAATGCGCTCGAAGCTGGAGGTCAGGATGAACACCAGGGTCAGCGCCGTCTGCGACCAGATCGCCAGCGCCGGAATGCCGTCGCGATTGACCCGGCCCAGCGGCGCGAAAATGCGAAAATCCTCGCCCAGCATTTGCAGCACCCGCGGCCCGGCAATGATCATGGCGCTGACGGTGGAAATCAGCAGCAGGGCCAGCATGACGCCGATAAAGCGCGCCCCCGCGGGGCCAAAGGCATGGCCGGCGGCGATATAGCCGATCTCCAGCTTGCCGGAGAGCGCATCCATGGGCGCCACGCGCAGGAACATGGCGTTCAGGCCGACATACAGCAGCATCACCACAAAGGTTCCGGTGAACAGCACCCAGGGCAGAATCCGCTGCGGGTCCTGCACCTCGCTGCTCAAATAGGTCGCCGCATTCCAGCCGGTATAGGCATAGCTGACATAGATCAGCGACACCGCAAACGCGCCAGAGAGCATCAGCGCGCCATCGCCGGGCCGGGGCCAGAAGCTGATCTGTTGCGGCGCCGGGGCGAGGATCAGGGCGGCGGCGATGAAGCCGACGATCAGCGCCACCTTCAGGCTGGTGAACACCACCTGGGTGCGGCCGCTGTTCTTGTGGGTGGTGGCGTGAATCGCGGTCATGGCCAGCACCAGGGCGCTGGCCAGCCCCTTGACCATCCAGGGATGCGCCTCCGCGCCGGGCAGGATGGTGACGAAATAGGTGCCAAAGGTAATCGCCGCCAGGGCAATGGGCGCGGCAAAGCCGATCAGCGCCGACATCCAGCCCGAGACAAAGCCCGCCGCCGGATGATAGATGCGCGACAGAAAATTGTATTCGCCGCCGGAGCGCGGCAAGGCGGCGCCAAGCTCGGCATAGCTCATCGCCCCGCACAGTGCCGCCAGCCCGCCAACCACCCACAGCATGATCAGCACAAAGGGCGAGCGCAGCACCTGCAATTGATAGCCCAGCGAGGTGAACACGCCGGTGCCGACCATGTTGGCGATGACCACGGCGGTGGCGGTCCAGAAACGAAACTTGTGCATGGGCGGCCCCGCTGCGGCAAAGCCCAAGGCTAGGGGGAACCGCCAGCGGCGGCAAGGCCTGTTGCGAAAAGGTCGAAAGGGACTTGCGCCATGCAATTGTTTCGATATATCTAGTTTTATGGAAACCAAAGCCGTCATTGCCGCGCTGGATGCGCTGGCGCAGCCCAGCCGCCTGGCGATTTTCCGCCTGCTGATCGAGATTGCCCCCCGGGGCATGATGATGGGCGCGATTGGCGAACGGCTTGGCCTGCCTGCGGCAACCCTGTCGTTTCACCTGGACAAACTGCGCCGTGCCGGGCTGCTGACCCGCCGCCGCGAGGGCCGTGCCAGCCTCTACAGCGCCAATTACGGCACCCTGGCGGGCACCATCCGCTATCTGACCGAAAACTGCTGCAAGGATGCGGCGCAAATGCCCTGCCACATCATCATCAAAGACAAGGAGGAGGCCTGCTGATGGCCCGAAAACGCCTGTCCTTTCTCGACCGCTATCTGACCTTGTGGATTGCCCTGGCCATGGTGGCGGGCGTCGCCCTGGGGCGCACCCTGCCGGGCTTTCCCGCCTGGCTCGACAGCCTCAGCGTTGGCACCACCAACATTCCCATTGCCATCGGCCTGATCCTGATGATGTATCCGCCGCTGGCCAAGGTGCGGTACGAGGAGTTGCCGCTGGTGTTCCGCGACAAGCGCATACTGGCGCTGACCCTGGTGCAGAACTGGCTCATCGGCCCGCTGGTGATGTTTGCGCTGGCGGTGATCTTCCTGCATGCCTATCCGGCCTACATGACCGGGCTCATCCTGATCGGCTTGGCGCGCTGCATCGCCATGGTGCTGGTGTGGAACCAGCTGGCTGGCGGCAGCAGTGAATACGCGGCGGCGCTGGTGGCGCTCAACAGCATTTTCCAGATCCTGTTCTTCAGTGTCTATGCCTGGTTTTTCCTGGCCGTGCTGCCGCCCGTGCTGGGCCTGCAGGGACAGGTCGTCACCGTCAGTTTCCTGGCCATCGCCCAGTCGGTGCTGATCTATCTGGGCATTCCCTTTGCCGCCGGCTATCTCGGCCGCCGGGTGCTGATCCGGCGCTATGGCGAGGACTGGTACAACACCCGCTTCATTCCCCGCATTGGCCCGCTGACCCTGCTGGCGCTGCTGTTCACCATTGTTGCCATGTTCAGCCTGAAGGGCGCCATGGTGCTGCAATTGCCGCTGGACGTGCTGCGCATCGCCGTGCCGCTGACGCTCTATTTCGTCATCATGTTCGCCATCAGCTTCGCCATGGGCAAATGGGCGGGCGCCGATTATGCCCGCGCCACCTCGATCGCCTTTACCGCCGCCAGCAACAATTTCGAGCTGGCCATTGCCGTGGCCATCGCCACCTTCGGCCTGGCCTCGAAGGTGGCCTTCGCCACCGTCATCGGCCCGCTGGTCGAAGTGCCGGTTCTGATTGCCCTGGTCAATGTCGCCCTGTGGCTGAAAACGCGCTGGTTTGCGGCGCAAGGGCGGGCGGCATGAAACGCGTGCTGTTCCTGTGCGTCGCCAACAGCGCCCGCAGCCAGATGGCGCAGGGCCTGGCCAATCACCGCTACGGCCAGCGCGTGGCCGCGCAAAGCGCCGGCTCGCATCCTGCCGGGCAGGTCAACCCGCTGGCCGTGCAGGCCTTGCAGGACATCGGCATCGACATCAGCGCCCAGCGCCCCAAGGCGGTGGAGACGATCGATCTTGATGCCATCGACCTGGTCATCACCCTGTGCGCCGAAGAGGTCTGCCCGGTCACGCCCGGCGCGGTCAAGCGCCTGCACTGGCCGATTGCCGACCCCGCCGCCGCCAATACGCCGCAAGCCTTCGCCGCCGCCCGCGACGCCATTGCCCAGAGGCTCGACGCCCTGTTTGCCGGAGCCTGAAGGTCTGGCGCGGACCTTGCAGGACAATGCGCGAATGCAGCGCCTCTCCCGGCCCTGTGTTTGATAGCGGCACAATTTCAGGCCCCCTGCCCCTGCAGGGGGTCTTTTTTCACGCCAAAGCGCACGCAAACGTGCACAGGCCCTGATTGACCGGCGGCCGCCAGTGCCTAATCTGATCTCCAGTCAGCGGGAATCAGTCATGGGCCTCTTTGCCGCCATCCGGCGTGAATACATTTTCATTACCGCCATGCGCGCGACCCTGGCGCGGCTGAAGCATATCGACCCGGATTCGGACTTCTTGCTGCCCGACGAGATGGAGCTGGCGGTTGACCGGTTCTACGACAACACCGCCTTTACCGAAGGCGAAAGACACTGGACCTTTGGCGAGTTTGACGCCTGCGCCAACCGGGTCGCCAACTGGGCCGTGGCGCAGGGCTATCAAGCGGGCGACACCATCGCCCTGTTCAGCCAGAACCGGCTGGACTATGTCGCCATCTGGTATGGCCTGTCCAAGGTTGGCGTCATCACCGCGCTCTTGAACACCGCCCTGGTGGGCAACAGTCTGGAGCACTGCATCACCGTTTCCGGCGCCAGGGCGGTCATCAGCGACGAGCATTTGCTCGACGCGGTCCGCGCCGTGAAGGCGCAGAGCGGCGCCACCTGGCCGCTCTGGTGCGCGGGCGCGGCGCCGCAGGGCGTTCTGTCGCTGGACGAGGCCTTGCAGGACACCCCGTCAGAGCGGCCGGACCGCAGCCGCCGCGCCGGTTTCCTGGCCGGTGATGTGGTGCTGAAGATGTTCACCAGCGGCACCACCGGCCTGCCCAAGGCGGCACTGGTCACCCATGCGCGGGCGCAGCGCTATATGAACACCTTTTCCGGCGCCGTGCGGGCCGGGCCAAAGGACCGCATGCTGATGGTGCTGCCGCTCTATCACGCCACCGGCGGCCTGTGCGGGGTCGGCACGGCGCTGCTCACCGGCGGCGCGGTGGTGGTCGAGCGGCGCTTTTCGGCGACCCGCTTCTGGGACGAGGCGGTGCGTTCCGGCGCGACCATGTTCATGTATGTGGGCGAGTTGTGCCGCTTTCTGGTCAACACCCCCGAAACCCCGGCCGAGCACCGCCACAAAATCCGCGCCATGATCGGCAATGGCCTGCGCCCGGATGTCTGGGTGCGCTTTCGCGAGCGTTTCCGCATTCGCAAGATCGTCGAATTCTATGGCGCCACGGAAGGCAATGTCGGGCTGATGAATGTCGATGGCCAGGTTGGCGCCATTGGCCGCATTCCCTGGTATGCGCGCAAATATTTCAATGTCGAACTGATCCGGCTGGACCCGGAAACCTTCGAGCCGCTGCGCGGGCCGGACGGGTTTTGCCAGCGCACCGCGGTGAACGAGCCGGGCGAGGCGCTGGGCCGGATCGATCCGCATGATTCGCGCTATCGCTTTGACGGCTATGGCTCCAGGGATGAAACCCAGAAAAAACTGTTGCGCGACGTGTTTGAAAAGGGCGATGTCTATTTTCGCACCGGCGACCTGATGCGCCGCGACCGGCACGGTTATTACTATTTTGTCGATCGCGTCGGCGACACCTTCCGCTGGATGGCGGAAAACGTCTCCACCAATGAGGTGGCCGAGGCCTTCGCCGCGTTTCCCGGCATCAGCCAGGTCAATGTCTATGGCGTCGCGGTGCCCGGTTATGACGGCCGCGCCGGCATGGCCGCCTATGTGGCACAGGGAAAGATCGACTTTCACAAGCTTTATGCCTATCTCGCCGACAGCCTGCCCGCCTTCGCCATTCCGGTCTTCCTGCGCCAGCAAAAGGCGGCACAGACCACCGACACCTTCAAGTTCCGCAAGGTGGAACTGGTCAAGGAAGGCTTCGACCCCGACGTGATCAGCGATCCGCTCTATGTGCTCGACCGCGCCGCACAGACCTATCTGCCCCTGACCAGGACGCTCTACCGGCAAATCCTGTCCGGCAAATTCCGCCTGTAGGCCGGAAAAACCAGGACAAACTGCAAGGCAAACCGTCATTTTGCGCGCATTGTCCCGCCCCTCTCCATGGCCCGGTTTTTGCTTGGGGTTGACCGGAGGAGGAGAAGCTCATGACCATTACCCCTGATGATCTGCGCATCATGGCGTTCACCATGGTGGACCGGCATGGCGAAAAGGCGCTGTCGCTGGCCGGTCAGGCAGTCGATGAAATGCGCGCCCTGGGCGACACCCGCCGCACCCGCGCCTGGATGACGCTGTTGTCGGTGATCGAAGACGCCCTTGACGGGCGCATAACGCGCGATCAGCCCATTTCCCTGCATTGACCGCCATCCCGCGCCTCCCTAATTGTGAGGCATGGACAAAAAGATCGGCGCCATGTTCTCCACCATTGTGGAGCGCTTCGCCACCGAAACCCCGGCCCGCGCCGTCGCCATGGCCCGCGCCGCCATTGCCGGCGGCAAGGACAATTGGCAGAAACCGGCGCCGCCGCTGGCGCAAAGACGCGGCATCAGCATTCCCTCGCCACACGGGCCGATTCCCGCGCGGCTCTATACCCCCCTGGGCGCCGGGGTGGCGCCAGGGCCGGGGCTGGTGTTCTTTCATGGCGGCGGCTTCATTGTCGGCGATTGCGCAAGCTATGAGAACACCTGCAGCCGCCTGGCCGCCTGTTCGCGCCTGCGCGTGCTCTCGGTGGATTACCGCCTGGCGCCCGAACACCCCTTCCCCGCTGCCCATGACGATGCCCGCTGCGCGCTGGAATGGGCCGCGGCGCACGCCGGCACGCTCGGCATGGATGCCGGCCGCCTTGCCGTGGGCGGCGATTCCGCTGGCGGCACTTTGGCCGCCTGGCTGAGCCATTACGCCCGCGATAACGGCATTGCGCTGGCCGGGCAATTGCTGCTGTTTCCGTTGCTGCAACTGGTCGAGACCAAATCAAAACAGCGCAAGTCCCCCGATGCGCACATTCTGGGAAATCAGGCCCTGAGCGCCATCCGCTCGCTTTATGTGGCTGGCGCCGACCCGGCGGACCCGCGGCTGTCGCCGCTGTTCAGTGCCTCGTTCAAGGGCCTGCCTCCGGCCCTGATCGCCACCGCCGGACTGGACCCGCTCAAGGCCGAGGGCCGCGCTTATGCCGACAAGCTTGCCGCCGCCGGGGTCAGGGTGCGCGCCCTGCATTTTCGCGCCATGCCGCACGGATTCATCTCGCTGACCGGGCTGGTGCCCGGCGCTCTGGCAGCGTCGGAACAGTGTTTCGAGGCGTTTGGCGCAATGATGGGCAGCGGCGCAGGCGCCTGACTTACCGGCTGGCCATGCGGCGGCGCGGGCCTGCGGCGGCGCGCGCATCCATCTGTTGCTGATACTGGTGCAAGGCCCGGGCCGTGTGGCGGCACAGATCATCCATGGAGGCCGGGGCGGCAATCAGCTCGAACACCCCGCCCGCACCAGCCTGCTCCAGGGCGCCATGCGCCGCCTCCTCAGCGATCACGACCATGGCGGCATCGGCCGCGGCGCCGGTCTGGCCAGAGCGGATCTGGGCGATGAAGGCCTCTGCCGGCATGGGCTGCACCGCCTCGCCAAGAACGATCAGGCCCGGCGCGTTGAAATACATCTGGTCCAGCGCCGCTTCGGTATTGCTGACACAGATCAGTTTGCCAAAGCCCATGTCATCAAGCGCGAACCGGTAAAGCGCGGCGCTTTGCGCCTGATGCTCGACCAGAAGACCCCGCACGTCCGGGTATTGTTTTTTCGGGACCATCTTCCCACCCCTGCGCTTGCCGCGTCTTGTTATCGGGATGGCAGGTTAGGGCAAAACGCTGAAAATCAGGTAAATGCGTCTCAGGACGCGGCGTTCTGCGCGCATTTGGCGCACACGCCATAATGCTCGACAACGCTGCGCTTGACCTTGAAGCCCTTTGGCTTGTTCTCCTGGCCGGGGCGCGCGCCCAGCACTTCGCTGACCGAGGCGCAGCGCTCGCACACATAGAGCACGGCGGCATGGCCATGGCCTGCCTGCGGGCAGGCCACATAGGCATTGAGGGCCTCGACCTTGTGCACCAGGCCCGCTTCCATGAGAAAATCCAGCGCCCGGTACACCGTTGGCGGCTTGGCATTGGTGCGGCTGCGGTCAATCTGCGAGAGCAGGTCATAGGCCTTGACCGGCCCCCCGGCGCGCGCCACCAGGTCCAGCACCCGGCGCCGCAGGGGCGTCAGGCGCACACCCGCTTGCGCGCACAGTCTCTCGGCTTCGGCAAGAATGTCACTCATGCTGGCTCCGCTCTTCACCTGCCCGGCACGATACCATGTTCTGCGGCCATGTCAGCACCCCGGCCGGCATGGATGCGCGCCGTCAACTCCTTGAGGAGTTTCACCGCCACCGCCGCGGTCATGCCATTGATATCGCGCGCCGGGTTGAGTTCGACAATATCCGCCCCCACGACCGGCCCGGGCAGGGCGGCAATAAGGGCCAGCACCTCGCGCACG
>JALWUB010000330.1 GCA_026993275.1 Robiginitomaculum sp.
CCCGTCAATCGGGTCAATCTCGCCCGCCTCGGTGGTGCCGGCGACACTGGTCAGGCACAGCACCGGGCGGCCCTGCTCCCGCGCCCTTTCGATCAGTCCGGCCAGCGCCGGCACATCAGCGCGTCCCGCGCGGTCCAGCGGCGCGTTCCAGAAGGACTCTTCGCCCAGTCCAAAGACGTTGGCCGCCTTTTGCCAGGAAAAATGCTTGTTCCCCGGGGTGATCAGAACCGGGCCGCGATAGGCCCGCCCCATGCAGGCGCCAAGCCGCCGGGCCGCATCATATGGGTTGCCGAGCACACTGCTGGCGGCGCGCAATTCCTGTTCGCTGACCTGGCGTTCCGCCTTGAGACGCTCAAAGGCGCGCCAGCCCATGTGCGCCGCCGCAAACGGGTCCAGCGCATCGCCATCGCGCTCGGCCAGCACCAGCGCCAGCGACAGGGCATGGTCGAGCCTATAGCGGGCCCGCCAGACCGCCTCGAAATTGGCCAGGGTGCCGCCGCCGGTGAAATGGCCCTGGGCCAGCGCCGGATCAAAACCCAGCATGCCCGCGAGCATGGCGATGGCTTCGGATTCCATCTGCGCGCCGACCTTTGCGACCTCGCGCGAGGTGATGTTGGGGTTGTGCAGCAGCGCCGCAAAATGGCCCAGCAAGGCCGGCAGCGACAGTTCCGAAACCATGTGGCCGATATAGCGCGGCGTGTATTTGGGCACTTCGGCGCGCAGCATGAGCAGCAGTTTGCGCAATGCCTGGCCCAGCACCTCGCGCTCGCGCAGAAAGGCGGGCGACAGCCTGCGCGCCTCGGAAATCGCTTCCGGGTCATCGGCAAACAGCGCCCGGCGCCAGTCAAACCAGTGGTCCAGAATCGCCTGAAACTCGCCGCGCACCCAGGAGCCGTTCTCCGACTTGGGGCCGAGAAAACAGGCATCGGCAGCAAATGGCGTGTCCTCTTGCTGTATCATGCTGCCGCTTTACAGCCTTTGCCAACACAGGCCCAGCCCCGTTGGCGCGTCTGAATGACGCACGGGCAAAGCCCCGCCTCGTCCTGAGCCCCGTCGCAGGACAAGCGACCTCTCTTCCCCCGCCTGCGGAGGAAACGGCCGTGCTGGCAGGAAGGGCAGTGCACTCCATGGCTCGTCTTCGCTCACCATGAGGGGCGCCATGGCCTGCATGTCCCGTTTTTGTCCCGGCCAAGCCATGCGCCAGGCCATGTGCAGGCCAGTTTTGAGGCTGCAAAGGCCAGTTTCAGATCCTGTCAAACCAGAACCGGCCAGTGAACAGGCCACTTCGAGCCATATCAGGCCATGGGATGCGGGGATAAGGCCGCGCCTGTCCCCGCCCCTATGCACAAGCGCATAATCTGAGTGTGCGGGGCCTTCACAGACGGCTCTGCACGGATGGATGAGATTGTGAATCAATGCCCTGCATAGCCTTGCGCCCCACAAGCGGTGCAAGGAAAGCCACCGTGCGCGCCCCAGACACCCCTCGAAAGCCCTTTGTAAATAGCCAGACGCACCGTTTATCCCGGGGGAAAGCGCGGCTGGCGTTATGCCATCGCCTTTACCGGCTCGTGACGATGGCAATCGGCGGTGTGGTCATTGACCATGCCGACCGCCTGCATGAACGCATAGACGATGACCGGGCCGCAGAACTTGAAGCCGCGGGCTTTCAAATCCCTGGCGATGGTTTCCGAAAGCGGCGTCCTGGCGGGCACGTCCTTGATGCTCTTCCAGTGATTCTGGACCGGCACGCCATCGACAAAGCCCCACAGATAATCGGAGAAGTCCTCGCCGCGTTCCGCCATGTCCAGAAACAGCCGCGCCCCGTCGATGGCAGACTGGCATTTGAGACGGCTGCGAATGATTCCAGGATCGCTCAGCAGGCGCGCCATGTCCGCCTCGCCATAGCGGGCGACCTTTTGCGGATCAAAGCCGTCAAAGGCGGCACGGATGGCGTCGCGCTTGCGCAAGATGGTGATCCAGGACAGCCCGGCCTGCATGCCATCCAGCACCAGCTTTTCCCACAGGGCGCGCGAATCGCGCTCCGGCACGCCCCATTCCGCGTCATGATAGGCGCAATAGAGCGCATCATCCGGCGGCACCCAGGCACAGCGGCGCGGGCTCATGATGCGCCCTCCGGCAGGGTCAGGGCAACCGGGCGGTCAGCGGCGCTTACCGGCACGCCATCGCGCAGCGCCTGTTCCAGCCGGTCGGTGCGCACCAGTGCCAGCGCCATGTCTTCATGGCTGGAGCGCACGCTGCCCAACCGCACCGCACCGGCCATGATGGCCGTGCCATGGGCCGGGGCCGGGCCGTCAAAACGGGCCAGCGCCATGCGCTTGCGGATCGTGCCGCGCCGCTTCATGCGGCTGACCACCTCCTGGCCCACATAACAGCCCTTTTTGAAGGCAACGCCATCTTGCAGATCCATGTTGGCATCAGTGGGAAACACGTCCTCCATGCCAAAATCGGCGCCCTGGTCGGGCACGCAGGCGGCAATGCGCGCCGCCTCATATTCCGGCCCCGCCTGTGGCAGATCCCGGCGGCTGATGATGGCGCGGCAGCCCAGCGCAGATGCGCGCGGGTCTGGCGCCCCCACCCCCAGAGCCACCATCAGGGCGGCGCTGGCGTCCTCGATCTGCACCTGCGCGCGCAGGCGGAACAGGCGCAAGCGGCGCAACAGATCCTCCGCGCCATCCTTGGGAACATCCAGCCAATAGCCGCCGCCCGGGCGCCTGCTGATGAAAAAGCTGTGCAGGATCTTGCCCTGCGGGCTGAGCAAGGCAGCGTAAAGCAGCGGCTCCTCCTCAAGGCGCCTGATGTCATTGCTGACCAGGCCTTGCAGGAAATCAGCCGCATCCTCACCGGCAACGGCAAGCACGGCGCGCGGGCGGGGGGGTGCGTAACGGCTCATAGCGGCTATATTCGGCCATCGGGACAAAAGCGCAAGGCGAGTCGCACCAAAATGCCACACACATATGATCTGCTGATCACTGGCGGCACGCTGGTCAATCACAACGGCATCGGCCCGGGCGATGTGGGGGTCAGCGGCGGCAAGATCGTGGCCATGGGCGATCTGGCGCGCGCCAGTGCGGGCACGCGCATTGACGCCACCGGCCTGCATGTGCTGCCCGGCGTCATCGACACCCAGGTGCATTTTCGCGAGCCCGGGCCAACCCACAAGGAAGACCTGGAATCGGGCTCGCGCGCAGCGGTGCTGGGCGGCGTCACCGCCGTGTTTGAAATGCCCAATACCAGCCCGGCCACCTCCACCGTGGCAGCGCTTGAGGACAAGCTGGCGCGCGCCCGGGGGCGCATGCATTGCGATCATGCCTTTTATGGCGGTGCCACCCACGACAATGCGGAGGAGCTGATCGCCATGGAGCGCCTGCCCGGCTGCGCCGGGATCAAGGTGTTCATGGGGGCGTCCACCGGCTCGCTGCTGGTCGAGGATGATGACGGCGTGGCGCGGGTGCTGGCGGCGATATCGCGCCGCGCCGCCTTTCATTGCGAGGACGAGGCAAGGCTGAAGGCGCGCAAAGCCCTCGCCCGGCCCGGCGACTGGACCGTGCACACCGATGTGCGCGATGCCAAGGCGGCGCTGCTGGCGACCAAACGGCTGATTGCCCTGGCGCGGGCGGCGGGCAAGCGGGTGCATGTGCTGCATGTCTCCACGGCTGAGGAAATGCGTTTCTTGCGCGATCACAAGGACATAGCCACGGTGGAGGTGACGCCCCAGCATCTGACCCTGCGCGCGCCGCAGTGCTATGAAGAGCTCTCGGGCCGGGCGCAGATGAACCCGCCGATTCGCGGCAATGCCCACCGCACGGCCCTGTGGAGCGCCGTGCAGACCGGCATTGCCGATGTCGTCGGCTCGGACCATGCGCCGCACACGCTGGACGAGAAGGCGCTGCCCTACCCGGCCTCGCCATCAGGCATGCCCGGCGTGCAGACCCTGGTGCCGGTGATGCTGGACCATGTGGCCAAGGGCCGCCTCAGCCTGCAGCGTTTTGTCGATCTGACCAGCGCCGGGGCCAAGCGCGTCTTTGGCCTGGCGGGCA
>JALWUB010000331.1 GCA_026993275.1 Robiginitomaculum sp.
TCCGGGTGCGCCCCGGCGACAAGATCCCCGTGGACGGCGTGGTGGTGGAAGGCGCTTCATCGGTCGATGAATCGCTGCTGACCGGCGAGCCGGTCCCGGTCGAGAAACAGCCAGGCGACACGGTCACTGGCGGCACCATCAATGGCAATGGCACACTGGTGTTTCGCGCCACACGGGTCGGCGCCGACACGGTGCTGTCGCAGATCGTTGCCATGGTCGCCGAAGCCCAGCGCAGCCGGGCGCCGATTCAGAAGCTCGCCGATTCGGTTTCGGCTGTCTTCGTGCCTGCGGTCGTCATCAGCGCCATCATCGCCTTCATCGCCTGGTCCATTCTTGGCCCCAACCCGCCCATGGCCTATGGCCTGATCGCCGCGGTATCGGTGCTGATCATTGCCTGTCCGTGCGCGCTTGGCCTGGCAACGCCAATCTCCATCATGGTCGCCACCGGACGCGGCGCCCAGGCCGGCGTGCTGATCAAGAATGCCGAGGCGCTGGAGCGTTTCGCCAGGACCGATACCCTGGTGGTGGACAAGACCGGCACCCTGACCGAGGGCAAACCGGCTCTGACAGACATAGTCCTTGCCGATGATGATCTGGACGAAGACACCGTGCTGGCCCTCGCTGCCAGCCTGGAACAGGGCAGCGCCCACCCGCTCGCCGAAGCCATTGTCGAGGCCGCCAAGGCACGCGGCCTGACACTGTCCAGGGCCAGCGCCTTTCAGTCACACTCCGGCAAGGGCGTCACCGGCATGGCCTGCGGCCGCAAGCTGGCCCTGGGCAATGCCAGAATGATGGAAGACGCCGGCATTGCGGTCAGCGCCCTGAAAGACAAGGCTGATGCCTTGCGCGCCCAGGGCGCGACAGTGATGTATTTCGCCGTGGATGGCGCGCTGGCTGCGCTGCTGGCAGTGTCGGACCCGATCAAGCCCAGCACCCGCGAAGCCATCAAGGCGCTGCACAAGGAGGGCCTGAGACTCATCATGGCCACCGGCGACCATGAGAGCACGGCGCAGGCCGTCGCCAGGGAACTGGGCATTGACGAGGTCTGGGCCGAAGTCATGCCCGAGGACAAGGCGGCCCTGATCAGGAAACTGCAGGACGAAGGCCACCGCGTTGCCATGGCCGGGGATGGCGTCAACGATTCCCCGGCGCTGGCCCAGGCCGATGTCGGCATTGCCATGGGCACCGGCGCAGACGTGGCGGTGGAAAGCGCGGGCATCACCCTGCTGCGCGGGGATCTGCGCGGCATCGTGCGCGCCCGGCGGCTGGCCGAGGCGACCATGCGCAACATCAAGCAAAACCTGTTTTTCGCCTTTGCCTACAACGCCCTTGGCGTGCCCATCGCTGCCGGCGTGCTGTATCCGGTGTTTGGCATCTTGCTGTCGCCGGTCATCGCCGCCGCGGCGATGAGCTTCAGTTCCGTCTCGGTGATCAGCAACGCCCTGCGCCTGCGCAAGGTGCGGCTGATGTGAGGCGGACGAGGTTCAGTAAACACAGCATAGGAGCAAACTCATGACTGACAACGCTTCGCAAAACGCACCCTTGCGCCTCAAGCCCGTTGGCATGGCCTTGTCCCTGATGCTCGCCATCACCTATCTGGCCTGCATCGCATGGGGGCTTCTGACCCCGCCTTCCCTGCACATGCACACCGCCTGGGCACCGCTGCTGCCCGGATTTCGCTGGCTGACGCCTGGCGGCTTCGCCATCGGGCTCATCGAAAGCTATTTTTACGGCTGGTGGTTCGCTTTCCTGTATGTGTTGTTTTACAACCGCTTCAGGAACTAGAGGGTTTCACGGCGGGCTGGAACCATTAAAGCGGTCCCGTGTTTGGATTGCACGCAACAGGACGGGCTCAACGTCCCTATTCCTCTTTGTCTCCGTCGCCCGCCGTTTCGCGGCGTTCATAGACATGGTCGACAATGCCGAATTTCTTGGCTTCCTCGGCTGACATGAAGTGGTCGCGATCCAGGGTTTCCTCAATGGTTTCATAGTCTTGCCCCGTATGCTTGACGTAAATCTCGTTGAGGCGGCGCTTGATTCTGAGAATGTCCTCGGCGTGCCGCTGGATATCGGAGGCCTGGCCCTGAAAGCCGCCCGAGGGCTGGTGCACCATGATGCGCGCATTGGGGGTGGCAAACCGCATGCCCTTTTCGCCGCCGGCCAGCAGCAGTGAGCCCATGGACGCGGCCTGGCCGATGCAGGCGGTGGAGACCGGCGACTTGATGTATTGCATGGTGTCGTAAATCGCCAGGCCCGAGGTGACCACGCCGCCCGGCGAATTGATATACATGGCGATTTCCTTTTTCGGGTTTTCCGATTCCAGAAACAGCAACTGGGCGGTAATCAGGCTGGCCATGCCATCTTCCACCGGACCGGTCAGAAAAATGATGCGCTCTTTCAGCAGGCGCGAAAAAATGTCATAGGCGCGCTCGCCGCGGCTGGTCTGTTCAACCACCATCGGCACCAGATTCATCATCATCTCTTGCGGGTCTGTCATGGCTCTGTCCTTGTTATGTCCGATTCGCTTTGGCACAAGCATATCAGCACAGATGCGGTGTTGCGCAAGGGCTGGCGGCACCGGCAGCGGAACAGGGGAGCGCATGTGACCACACAGACCACAGACCCGGCGCCCCTGCCCGGCTGGCAGATCTCTGCATTCGCCGCCATTGCGTGTGTCAGCATTGCCGGGATTTCCTTTGGCCTGGGCCTGCCGCTGCTGGCGTTCAATCTGGAGTTCATGACCCATTCGGGAACGGTGATCGGCCTGAATGCGCTGATGGGGGCGCTCTCCACCATCGTGATCGCGCCCTTCGCCCCGGCCATCCTGGCGCGGGTGCCGACCCGGCCCTTCCTGATTGCCTGCCTGCTCTATGCCTCGCTGAGCTATATTGCCTATCCGCTGGTGCGCAATGTGCCGTTCTGGATGTTTCTGCGTTTTACTTCCGGGCTTTGTATCTCGATGCTGTTTGTCACCAGCGAGGCCTGGATGGTGCAAATGGCGCCTGCGCCCATACGCGGCCGGGTGCTGGGGCTGTATTCCATGGCGCTGGCGGTGGGCTTTGGTCTTGGCGGCCTGCTGGTGGCGCTTTTGGGAGTGCGCGGCTGGACGCCGTTTCTGACCGGCGCGGGGCTCAGCCTGGTGGCGGTCCTGCCGCTCTTGCTGCCCGGGCCCGGCTTGCATCTGCCACACCGGGCGCACAGCGGGCTGGCGCAATTGTGGCGGCTGGCGGCAGGCGCGCCCCGGCTGATGACAGCGGCACTTGCCTTTGGCGCCATCGAGACCGCGGCGGCATATTTTACGCCGATCTGGGCCTATCGCGCCGGCTATGGCGAGGTGCGGGCGCAAGCCCTGGTGGCGGTTGGCGCCTTTGGCGTGATCTTGCTGCAATTGCCGCTCAGCTGGCTCGGCGATCACATCAACCGCTACCGGCTGATGCTCGTGTGCGGCCTGACCGGCCTGCTGGCACCGGCCCTGATGCTGGCGGCGGGCCTGCAGCTGTCCTGGTGGCTGTATCCGGTCTTCTTCGTCTATGTCGGCGTCACCGAAGGGCTTTACATTCTGGGCCTGGCGCAAATTGGCGCGCGCTATGCCAAAGCAGACATCACCGGTGCCAGCGCCGCTTTGGTGACCATGTATGGCCTTGGCTCCCTTCTGGGCCCCTTGCTGACCGGCCCGCTGATGGACGCCATCAACCCGCACGGGGCCATGCTGGGCCTGGCCCTGATCGGGCTGATCTACCCGCTGGCGGCCTTGCTGCGCGCCGTGAAGGGGCCCGGTTGACACACGGGGCGCGCTGCGTATGGTGCGCGCCTTGCGCCGGGGCGGCTCCCGGCTAGACAGGGAATCAAGACGATGGCCAAAGCGAGCACCATCAAGATCCGCCTCAACTCGACGGCAGACACCGGCTTTTTCTACGTCACCAAGAAGAATTCGCGCACCCTGACGGAAAAGCTGGTGCTGCGCAAATACGACCCGGTGGCGCGCAAGCATGTCGAGTTCCGCGAAGGCAAGATCAAGTAAGCCTGCACCAGCACGGCGTTGCAAAGACCGGCGT
>JALWUB010000332.1:0-1419 GCA_026993275.1 Robiginitomaculum sp.
CGGCAACACTGGCGCTGAGCCCGGCCCTGGCCGTGGCAGCGCAGCCGTCACAGCCGGAAAAGACCCAGGCCAAGACGCAAAGCGGCAAGAAACGGGTCGCCATTCCCTTTGTCGCCACCAATGGCGTGTATAGCTGGAAGGCGGGCCCGGACAATTCGCTCTTGCTCGAAGCGCATCACAATGACTGGTACAAGGCAACTTTCAGCGGCTATTGTCCGCCCTTGAGGTTTGAAATCAGCATAGGCATCATCGCCAACCCGATGGGCGATTTTGACCGCTTCAGCAAGGTCATTGTCGATGACCGCATCTGCTTCGTCGATACGCTGGAGCATATTGGCAAACTGCCCAAGACCAGCGGCACATCCGAATAAGGCCTGACCGCCCCGCGCCAGCCGCGGGGCGGCCTGCATTGATACGGCATGGGACGCAATCGCTTTCGCAGGCACGCTTTTGCCGCAGCATCCCATACCCCCAACTGGACCCATGCGGCCTGTTGCGCGCGCATTATCCACGGCCATTCTGAACCGTCAGCAGACCCGTTCCCGCCTGAAATTATAGGATCTATTTCCTGAGTCCGCCTTTACAGTGCGCGGATAATAGGAACATAATCCTACATCCAATCATGGCATTTACGCTACCCGCCAGTCTGCCGCTTAACTGGAGGATATGATGAATCAGGACTATTACATGCGCCGCGCCCGCGACGAGGCCCGTGCCCGGCTGGCGCGCACCATCGTCGCCTATGCCTTTGGTGTGTCCGAGGCGGAAATGAATGCCATGACCCGGCGCAGCGCGGCAGCGGCGTTTGGCCGCCAGGTGGCGATGTATCTGGCGCACATCTCCTTTGAAATGAGTCTCAGCCGTGTCGCCAATGCTTTTGGACGGGACCGCACGACCGTGTCCCATGCCTGCCATCTCGTCGAGGACCGCCGCGATGACAGCCAGTTTGATCTCAAGCTGGACCGCCTTGAAAGCCTGCTGAGGGCAGCGCCCGACCCGGTCATTGCCCCCGCAGGCACCACGGCGCAAGCGCCTGGGCAGAACGGTGAATAGCCGCTCGTCAAGGCGCGCCGGCAAACGCCTGGCACGGGTGCTGCGCCGCCTGCTCGACGGCAATCTGGCACTGCAAGAACAGGCTGACGGCTCCTGGGCCGCCCATGAGGCAGGCACGGTGTGCGCGCGCCTGAGCCGCACCGAGGCGCAGGATGCGCTTGCCCGCGGCCTGTTGCGCGAACATGGGCGCGGGCTTGCTGCGGGAACCGAGGCGCGCAACTGGCTTGCCCGGTTTCAGGCCCGGAGCGATGCATTTGCTGCCCAGCACCGCACCATGCAGACCGTGACCCTGATCGAGGCTGATGGCGGACTTTACACGGCACAGAAAAACACCGCCCACTCACCGCTGGCCTGGCTGCGGCGCCC
>JALWUB010000332.1:1429-15328 GCA_026993275.1 Robiginitomaculum sp.
CGGGCGAACGCCTGCTGAGCGATTATGAACGCTCGTCCCTGTCGCAGAAGCTCTGTGCCGACTGGCTCGCCCCGGCGGCGGCAAAAGGCCGTTGCAGCCCGCGCAATGCGGTTCTGGATGCCGCCGACAGCGCCCTCGCCGCCAAGGACCGCTTCATGGCGGCGCTAAGCGCGCTTGGCCCGGGACTGGACGATCTGGTGTTTGGCGTGTGCATTCGCGAATACAGCCTGGACTCGATTGAACGCGCCCGCAACTGGCCCCGGCGCAGCGCCAAGGTGGTGCTCAAACTTGCCCTGCAGCGTCTGGCGCAGCACTATGGCCTGCAAGATTGAATAACTCCTGTCCCCTATGCAAGGATGCCGTGATGCCTGCTGGCAAACCCCTGAGCCCGGAACAGCGCCGAATCGCCCATTCCTGCGCCACGGAAGCCCCTTTCAGCGGCCCGTGGCTGCATGAAAAGCGCGCCGGACTCTATAGCTGCGCCGCATGCGGGGCGCCGCTGTTTCGCAGTGAAAGCAAATATGACTCCGGCTCGGGCTGGCCGTCATTTTTTGACCAGATCAGCCCGGACGCGCTGGGACAGCGGCAGGATGACAGCCTTGGCATGTTGCGCACCGAAATTCACTGCAAGGCCTGTGGCGCCCATATGGGCCACCTCTTTGCAGACGGCCCTGCGCCCACCGGCCTGCGCTATTGCGTCAATGGCAGCGTGCTCGACTTCACCCCGGACTGATCCTGTCCCCCTCTGCCTTCGCCTTGACAACAAAGACACACCATGGCCCGCACCAACAGCTTTCAGACAGACATGCCTGCGCCTGTGGCGCCCCGGCGGCCGCAAACCCGCCGCTGCGGCGCGCACACAATCGAAGATGCCTATGCCTGGCTGCGGGCCGAAAACTGGCGCGAGGTGCTGCGCGACCCCAAGGCTTTGCCCAGCGCGATTCGCAGCCACTTGCTGGCCGAGAACGCCTATTGCCAGGCTGCCCTCGCGGACACCGTGCCCTTGCAGCGCACCCTGGTGGCCGAAATGCGCGCCAGGCTGCGCGAAAATGACAGCAGTGTGCCCGCCGAAGATGGCCGCTATGCCTATTTCGACATTGAACGCGAGGGCTGTGAACACCCGCTGCATGCGCGCCGCGCCGTGCTGGCCGATGGCAGCCTGGACGAGGAAACGCACATTGTGCTCGATGCCAACGCCCTGGCCGCGGGCCACGACTATTTCAGGCTTGGCGCTCTCGCCCACAGCCCGAATGACCGCTATCTGGCCTATGCCGTGGACACCCAGGGCAGCGAGTTTTTCGAAATCCGCTTTCGCGACATGCAGACGGGCGCGGATCTGCCCGAGTGCATCCACTCGGCCACGGAGGATCTGCAATGGGCCGCGGACAGCCGCACGCTCTATTGGGTCTGGCGTGATGACGAAAACCGCCCGCGCGAAGTGCGCCGCCATGTGGTGGGGGCCAAGACCCAGGACCCAGCGCCGCTTTATCGCGAAGAGGATGACGGATTTTTCCTTGGCCTGGGCCAGACCAGCGACCGGCGTTTTATCCTGATCGAGGCCCACAATCACAGCACGTCTGAGGTGCGCTGTCTCGACAGCCACGCCACGTCTGCCGCGCCCATGCTGATCGCGCCGCGCCAGGAGGGGGTGGAATATCACGCCGATCATGCGGGCACGAACTTCTACATCCTCACCAATGCTGATGGCGCAGAAGATTTCAAGATCGTCACGGCGCCAGAAACGGCGCCGCAGCGGGCCAACTGGCGCGACCTGGTTGGCGCAAAACCCGGCGTGTTGCGTTTGCAGCAACGCCTGTTTGAAAACTTCCATGTGCGCCTGGAGCGCGAAAATGCCGTGCCGCGCCTGGTCATCCGGGACTTGCGCGATGGCAGCGAGCACAGTCTGAAGGGCGAAGGCGCCGTTTATGACCTCACGCTTGAGCCGCTTTATGATTTTGCCACCACACGCATGCGCTATGCCACGTCCAGCCTGGCCGCTCCGGAACAGATTTTCGACTATGACATGGCCAGCCGCACGGCGGTGTTGCGCAAGCGTGCCGATGTGCCGTCCGGGCATGACCCGGATGCCTATATCACCAGGAGGCTTTATGCCACCGCCCCTGACGGGGCGCAGGTGCCGGTCAGCCTGGTGCACCGCAAGGATGTGCGCCTGGATGGCACTGCGCCGCTTCTGCTTTATGGCTATGGCTCTTATGGCATCACGGTCGAAGCGTCATTCTCGGCCAAGCGCCTGAGCCTGCTGGAGCGCGGCTTTGTCTATGCCATCGCCCATGTGCGCGGCGGCCAGGCCAGGGGCCATGCCTGGTACACGGCAGCGAAAGGCAAAGGCAAGCCCAAAACCTTCGACGACTATATTGCCGTGGCGCGCATGCTGATCGCCCAGCGCTACAGCAGGGCGGGACGGATCATCGTCATGGGCCGCTCTGCGGGAGGCCTGCTGGCCGGGGCGGTGATGAACCGGGCGCCGGAACTGTTTGGCGGCGTCATTGCCGGTGTGCCCTTTGTCGATGTGCTCAACACCATGTGTGATGACAGCCTGCCGCTGACCCCGCCGGAATGGCCCGAATGGGGCAATCCGCGCGAAGATGAAGAAGCCTTTGACTGCATCAGGCGCTACAGCCCCTATGACAATGTGCGCGAGGCGCCCTACCCGCCCCTTCTGGCCACCGCCGGCCTTGCCGATCCGCGGGTGACCTATTGGGAACCGGCCAAATGGGTGGCCAGATTGCGCCACTGCGCGCCGCAAGGCGGGCCGTATCTGCTCCATACGGAAATGCAGGCCGGCCATGGCGGCGCCAATGGCCGTTATGAGGAGCTCAAACCTCTGGCCATGGAATATGCCTTCGCCATCAAGGCGGCGGGACTGGCGCTGAAATAAAAACCCCCGGCGCGGGCCGGGGGTTTTGCACAGTATTGCAAGACGGAGCCTGTCAACTCGCCTTGGCCTTTTTGCGGGCCTTTTTAAGGGCTTTCTTGCGCGCCTCTTCCTTGGCCAGAATGGTCTTGCATTCCGGGGTGATTTCACCAACGCCTTCCAGGAACTCGGCGCCCATGCGCTTCTTGCGGTCAAGCTGGTTCTTGCATTCGTCCAGCTTCACCTTGGCCCTGAACTCCCGCTGGCGGCGGGCCACTTCAAATTCGCCATTGATGAACTTGATCCAGCCCTTCGCGGTCTTGCGCGAATAGGGATATTTGACCGCCTTTTGAAATTCCTTGATGGCTTCATGCGGCTTTTTGCGTTCATACAGCGAATTGGCAATCAGGACATGGACATTGCCCGGCTTCTTGACGCCCTTTTGCAACGCCTTGCGAAACGCCTTTTCGGCCTTGTCATATTGTTCTTCGGCATAATAGGCCTCGCCCAGTTTCTCATACAGACTGCCATCTGGCGCAATCTTGGCCGCAGCCGTCAGAACCGGGATCGCCCGGTCATACTCGCGCGCCTGGCGCCACATATTGGCCAGCAAGACCAGATTTTTCTTGGTCTTGGGCACCCGGCCGGCATTCATCTCGCGCTCCAGAATGGAGGCGCCGCGATAGGGCACTTCGTAATAGCTGTAATACTGCGCCAGGGCCACCAGTTCGCGCGGCTTGGTCAGCATGCCATTGAGATACATCAGCTTGTTGATCTCGAAGGCCTCGCGCGACTTGTTGGCCTGCTGCTTGAGCGAGGCAATGCCGCGCCAGATCTTCTTGTCATCAGGCCAGATCGTGACTTCCTGCTCCAGCAGGTCGGCCTGTTTGCCATACATTTTCAACTCGTGATAAATGTAGTTGAGAATGTCGAAATGCTTTTTCTTCTTCGGCTTGGCCATCCGGAAAGCCGCCTCGGCATGGGGCAGCGCCTTGCGGTATTTGTCAGCCTGCAACCAGGCCTGGGCAATCATCAGATGAATCCTGTCATTGCCCTTGCCGCCATTTTTCAGCCAGTTTTCCAGCATTGTGGCGCCTTTGACATACTTTCCGGAAGCAATATAGAGCTGGCCGATATTGGGTGTTAAGCTGTTGATTTCATCCTCATTCAGTGCCCCGGTGGCTATCGCCGCCTCCCAGGACTTGATGGTGTCCGGAATATTGTTCAGGGCATAGCTGACCTGGCCCTTGAACTGATAGGCAATGGCCTTTTCATACGGGGTCAGCTTCTTCTTGGCGAGTATCTGGTTGATCAGCTTCAGGGCCGTGGCATTGTCTGGCGGATCTTTCTGCAAGGCCTCTTGCACCTTGAGGACCAGTTCGCCAACCTGGGTGCTCAGCACCCGGCCTTCGGTCTTTTGCTTGTCCTTGTTGCGGCGTTGCGCATTGGCAGGACCGGCCACAAATACAAAGGCAGCAAATGCCGCCAAAATGGCCACGGCCATGCGCCTGGCCAAACCGCGCTTGTCCCAGAAGGTGCGTGCTAACATGCGCCTTTCTCCTCAATCAGTATCGTCATTGCTGCCGTGCTCACCAGAACCACCGGCTCATTTTTCAAGCTGGAATTTGAAGGGCGTTTGCACGCCGCGGCGCGCCACGGCCTTGCCGTCAACAATCTTGGGATTGTATTTCCATTTTTCGATGGCCCGGGTCGCCGCCCTGACAAACAGGCTCGAAGAACACACCACCTTGATGTTGTAGGGCTTGCCTTCGGCACTCACGTCAAAATAGCCGGTGCAGGTGCCTTCGCGGCCCTGTTCGGCAGCGCGCGGCGGATAAATCGGCTCGATGCGCACCAAGGGCTGGGCATCCCGGTCGCTGACCTGAAAGTTGATATTGCCGCGATTGAGCTTTGGCGGCTCAAAATCCGGAATCGAGCCCGAAATGGAGGCAATGCCTTCCTTGGGCTGCACCGCCTTTTGCTTTTCGATCGCCGGAGGCGGGGGCGGCGGCTTGACGTCCTTGGTGCGCTCGGGCTTGACTTCACGCTGGCGCACCTCAAGCTCCTGCACCTTGGGATTGATATCCAGGCGCACGATCTCGCGCTTTTTCTCCAGCTTGAAATCACCGGTTATGAAAAACCGCATAAGCAGGAACAGCCCGATCGTAATGATCGCGGCAATTGGCAATCCGGCTATGAAACGGCGCATATGTCACTCCTTAGATTTTCGGCACCACAACAGAAGATGATTCACAGCCCTGCCCACCCCGGTGGATGCGCACCCCCTGAATCACCGTCTTGCGCGCGGCTTTGGTTCACTTTACCGGCTGCAATGCCGTTCGAACAGTGTTTTTTCAGCGCAAAGCCGCCAAATCACCGTATTTTTCAGACCCCGCGGCTGTTCTCTCTCATATGGGGATACAAGAACAAAAACACAACCCTTGCGGCACTCTGGCCCATGTTGCGGCGGCTTCTTCAGTCACGGCTCAGCCTGAACTGGAACGGCACCCTGATGCCGCGGCGCGGCACCGCCACGCCTTCTTCAACGCCGGGTCTGTAACGCCAGTTTTCTATGGCTCTTTCCGCCGCCTTGATGAAAACCGGCGAAGAGCATGTGACCTTGATGTTGTATGGTATGCCCTTGGCGCTGACATCAAATAGTCCTGTGCAGGTGCCTTCCAGGCCCTGCTCTGCGGCGCGCGCCGGATAAAGCGGCGCTGTATGGACCAGGGGCTGCACATCACGGTGCGCGAACACGAGGGCTTTGCCGTGCGCAAGGGTGTTCACGGCCGGTTTTGGCAAGGCCAGCGGCGCAGAGGCCAGGGCTTCTGACGGCGGCAGTGCCCTTTGGCGGACAAGGCGCGGCGGCGGTGGCGGCGTGACATCCTTGACCGGTTTGGGCAGCACTCTGGGTTTGTGCACCGGCCGTTCCGGAATGGTGCGGTTAATGGCCAGGTCGGCCGGCAATGCGGCCAGACCTGCATAGCCAAAATGCATGGCAATCATCGCCCGCATCAGTGAAAACAGGAACAGGGTCACCAGGGCCGCCAATGGCAAAACCGCCGCCAGCCGCGCAGACGGATTTTGCTCCCAATCATTTGCCCGCAAAACCATGGCCATGTGTGCCTCCCTCGCCTGGCAGGTCCAAACATGAACATATTGCAACTTAGTGGCGAAATCGTGGCCAAAACGCGGCAAGAACGCCATGTTCTTTACTTGACGATCTTCTATCTGGCGTCTTGACGCTGAATGGACCAGGCGCCTCCCGCCGCTTCGACCTGGTCAATAATACGCACGATCACGCCATGACTGGCCGCATCAGCCGGAATGATAAGCACGCCGGAACGAGTATGCTCCGCACGCAGAGCGGATACCTTTGCTCCGACCAGGGCGACATCCACCGGCTCCTGATTGATGTAGATCGCGTCTTTGCCCGTCACCTGTATCAATATCAATGGGTCGGGATTTTGGATCGTTGTTTCATCCCCTCTGGGCGGCGGGATCAGATTGACGGTTTTCTCCTGAACAAATACCGCTGTGGCCACAAAGAAAATCAGCATGATAAACACCACGTCCAGCATTGGCGTCATATCAACGCGCGCGGCATCCTCGCCCCGACGGCCGCTTCGCTTGCTCTCGCCGGATCCGCCGGGCTCCAGCGCGCTGGCAAGATCCGCGGCCACGCGGCGGGAACGCGCTTCCAGCCGACGGGCAACGATCAACCCCGAGATTGCCGCCACCATCCCCGCCATGGTGGTAATGGTTGCGTTGGAAACCCCTGCCGACATGGCCCGCACATCAGAGGCTCCGCTTGCCGCCATGACGTCAAATATGCTGATCATCCCGGTCACCGTGCCCAGCAGCCCCAGAAGGGGCGAGATCACCACCAAGGTGAGAATCAAGGCGATGTTCTGCTCGGCGTGCTGACGGAAACGAGAAATCATCAAGGTCCGTATTTTTTGCGCTTGCCAGGAGGTGTGGTCCGTGCGTGCCGCCCACAGGGCACGAATGTGCTCTGCCTCCTTGGGCGCGGCAAAAGCAAAATAACTCAGCCGTTCGACGATCAGAGCCCACATCACAAAGGTGGCTGCCAGTATGATCGAAAGGACCGGACCGCCCAGTTCAAGGAACTTTTGCAAGTCCGCCAAGGCATGAAAGGGATTGAGCGCGTCCAACTCTGCCTTCTCCCCGCACGGTCTGATTACCGGTCCAGGAAAAGGCTAGCAAATTCTGCGCGAAATCGGAGACACTGCGACCATTCGCCGCCAATTGCCCCCGGCCCGTTCAGCCAATGGCCAGGGCAGACTTCCGATGCGCCGGGCTCTTATTTGTTTTGAACGGAAACCTTCACGGAGATTTTCTTGGCCAGGAACATGTCCTGCAAGTCAAGAATCGTCCCGATCTTGGCGCGCTGGTCGCCCTGAATGACTCCGTCCGCCTTGGGATTTTCCGCCTTCATCTTTTCCAGAACGGTCGGCACGGCAGCCAGGGGCACAATCTTCTTGTCGATCCAGATCTGATTCTTGTCATCCACGGCCGCCATGATGGTCGGCTTTTCAGTTGGCAGGTCAACACTCCAGAACGGCTTGTTGACATCAACCCCCGGCTCCTTGACGAACACCGCGGTAACAATGAAAAAGATCAGCAGAATGAAGACGACGTCCAGCATTGGCGTCATATCCAGTTCGGCGTCTTCCATATCTTCTGACGGACGTCCAGCCATCATTTCACTCCATTAACCGCTCAGGAATTCTGCGCGGATTTACGCTGAATCATTGTCGGTGCGCCAGTGCGCTTGGCCGCATCAAACACTGTGATGGTCACCCCGTTGCTGGCCTCATCATCGGGGACAATGAGAATGGAGCTGTTGCCCTTTTCCGCACGGAAGCGCTCGATTGCAGGCCCGACCCGGCGCACGTCTGTCAACTGGTCATTGACGAAAACGACATCGCGGTCGGTGATCTGGATCAGAATGACCGGATTGGACTTGTCGGGCTCGTCATTTTTCGAGGGCGGCGGCGGCACCAGCGACACCGACTGTTCCTGGACGAACACAGCCGTCACGATGAAAAAGATCAGCAGGATGAAGACGACATCCAGCATCGGCGTCATGTCGACTTCAGCCTCGTCGCCTTGTGATTCGCCTCTGTGCTTGCGCATGGCGGTTACCCCAGTTCCAGAGAGTCAGCAACGGACTGGGTGGCGCGCAGGGCCCGCCGTTCCAGCCGGTTCGAGAAAATCAGGCCGGACAAGGCCGCCACCATGCCGGCCATGGTCGGAATCGTCGCCTTGGAGACCCCTGCCGACATGGCCCGCACATTGGAGGTGCCGGTGGCCGCCATGATGTCGAAAACCTCGACCATGCCGGTCACCGTGCCCAGCAGCCCCAACAGCGGGGCAATCGCCACAAGCGCCTTGATCAGCCCCATGTTCTGCTCGGTGCGCTGGCGCACCTCCGAGATCAGCTGGGTGCGGATCGCATGCGCGAACCACGAGGTGTGGTCACTGCGCGCCGCCCACTTGTCGATGGCACGCTGGGCCACCTTCTTGTGCGCGAACTGGTAATAGGCAATCCGCTCCAGGATAAAGGCCCACATGAAGAATGTGGCGACCATGATCAGCAGGAGGACGTTCCCGCCCATCTCCAGAAACTGCTGGAGATGATCCAGGGCCACCATGGGGTTAAGCCAGCCAGGCATCCTGTATTCCTTTCCAGTCAGAGCCTAGGAGGACTTGTGTGTGCTGTTGTAGCGCGCCTCGGCATTGGCCGCGATCAGACCCGCGGCCTGCTCTTCCAGCACCTGCTTGAGCGAGCGGCTGGCGGCCGAGGCAAAGCTGTGCAGCAGCAGCAGCGGAATCGCCGACAGCAGACCCAGAACCGTGGTCACCAGGGCAAACGAGATCCCGTCGGCCATCCGCGTCGGGTCGCCGGCGCCAAACAGGGTGATGGCCTGGAAGGTCTGGATCATCCCGATCACCGTCCCCAGCAGCCCCATGAGCGGAGACACCGCGGCCAGCACCTTGATCAGGCTGAGGCCGTAATCCAGCTTGCCGCTTTCCTTGAGGATGGCATCGTCAAGCTTCAGCTCGATGGTTTCGATGTCCTTGTCCTTGGCCTCTTCATAGGCAGCCATGATCCGGCCCAGCGGATTGTTCTTGCTGGGCTCGGAGCGGCGCATTTGCGCGCGCACCTTCATGGACGTGCCGAACAGGACAAACAAGCGCCAGACCCCGACGACAATGCCGATAACAGCCATCACCGTCACCGCATAGCCGATATTGCCGCCAGCCTTATAGCGCTCCATCAGGGTCGGCGTGTTGACCACCAGGTTCAACAAGGTGCCGCGGGTCGGGTCGATCGGGCCCTTGACGATCTGGTCAGGGCTGGCCTTGGTGACATTGCGCGCCAGTGCCCGCAAACGCCTGGCAGGCTGGCGCGGCAGCACCGAAAGCTCGCTGTCCTCGATTTTCAGGAAGCGGGCATCCTTGGCCAGCCAGGAATCAAAGGCGCCGACACGGGTAATGTCCACCGGCTCGCCATTGTTCAGTTCGGGAATCGAGCCCTTGTAGGTCACCACTTCGGACTGCGCCCTGGCTTCCTGCAAAATGGTCTTGTAGATGTTTTCCAGCTCCGAGACCTGCGGCAGCTTGGAACTGTTGGCGACCTGGTCAAGCGGCTCCGCGCGGCCAGGATACTGACCGGTGATGAAGGACGTCTTGATGATCGATTCCAGTTCGCCAGCCGCCTGGCGGGCAACGCCAAACAGCTCGCCAAACGAGCCCTGGGCAACGCGCAGATCATTATCAAGCTTCATGATCAGCATCTTGTTCTGATCAAGCTTCTTGTTGTTTTCCGCTTCCAGCTTGCGGTAATAGGCCAGTTCAGCCTTGGCCTTGTTCAGCAATTTCTGCTGCTGGGCCTTTTTCTGCATGAACTCCCGCACCCGGCGCTGGGCTTCGGCGCGCGCCTCACGGCTGTCCTTGCCAACCCGGGCAATCAGTTCGTCAATGGATTTGACCGGCGTGTTTTGCGCCATCGCCGCGCCAGCAGGAATGGCCAGGGCCGCCGCACCGGCAGCAACAACAGCCAAAATCGATTTCATCTTAAACATCATCATGTTTCCTTGCCACCTAAACCCTATTGAACCCTGGTTGCGCCAGGCAGAGGCGCAGGGAACACTTCCGGAGCCTTTTGCTCGTGGGCAATGCGGGTTGCCGATTGCACATCAAGCTTGAACTTGCTCGGCAAGTCTTCATAGGCCCCCTTGGCCTTGTTCCAGATATGCATGTCGCCATTGCTGTCCGTATAGACCAGGACAACCCGGCCAACGCGCAGGAAATCAACCTTGTGCGGCTCGCCATTCACCATGACGTTTTCCGAATAGGCCGTGGTCTGGTTGCCGTAGGAAAGCTCGATCTGGTAGGCGTTGATGATCTGCCGGTACAATTCCGCAGGCGACTGATTGGGATCCGCCGCCAGCTCCTTGAGCTTGACGATACGGGCCTTGCGCTCCTCCATCTGGAACGGCACGTCGTGGGAGACAAAATCCTCGAGCGCGCCAATCATGCGAAGCATCATCGGCAGCAATTGCGACTGGATATCGCCAACACGGTCGATCTGGTTTTTCAGCGAATCGATTTCGTTCTGCTGGGATTTGAGGAAAATCTTCTGCTGCTCCACGTTCAGGGCAACGGTTTCCTTTTCCTGCAGGGCAGCGCGATATTCGCGCACCACATCGCCAACCTCGTCATCAATCTTGTCGATGCGGGCCTGGGCCGCAGCACCCGCCCGGGTGGCGCTTTCCGCCGTTCTGACCGCCTTCGACAATTGCGCCTGTGCGGCGCCGCCAAAAGCCGCAACGGCGAGGGCCGCAACGCTGATGCGCGCCAAATCCTTAAATTTCGTCATGCCATGCTCCACAAAAGCCGTGCTCCAAAAAAATCTGCGCGGCCAGGCGAAACGGTCGCGCTGCAAACTCTAAAGATTTCTGGCAGAGCCCTGCCAGATACCCCCGCGTATCATGCACAATCGCATGCCGCCGCTTGGCGAAAAAGTTGAAAGCGAGCCTTGCCGCGGCAATCGCGCCAAACTCCCCTTCCCACCGCGGCGGTTGATCCGCCGTCTTGTAAATCCGGCAGAGAGAAGCGCTGCCAGAACATCTTGGATTTGACGCTAACACTGTTCCGCCGCGCCAATCAATACGCAGAATGCATCAAACTCAGCCCGGCGTGCAAGTTAAACATGAAAACTCGTGCAATGCGGGAAAAATGGCTGGGGCGCCAGGATTCGAACCTGGGAATGGCGATACCAAAAACCGCTGCCTTACCACTTGGCCACGCCCCAACACTGTTGCCGGCAAGCATGCCGGCGGAGGCAGGGTCATAGCGCTCCGGCGCGGCGATGGCAACGGGGTTTGTTCAGCAGGCTGCGGCTTTTGCCCCGCTTTGTTCAGGACGCGGACTTGGGCTTTGCGGGCGATCGCTTTTTGCGGGATTTGCGCGCAGGCTTGTCTTCGGCGGGCGGCACCAGGTGCACATCGCGTTGTGGAAACGGAATCTTGATGCCCTGTTCGGCAAAGGCGGCGTAAATGGCAAAACGCAATTCACTTTCCAGGCGGACCATGTCGTTCTGGCTGCGGATGTTGGTGAAGGCACGCAATTCGAAAATCAGGGCCGAATCGCCAAAGTCGACCCAGTACACCGCCGGCTTGGGCCGGTGCAGCACCGAATCATGCGCACTGGCGCATTGCAACAGGATATCGCGCACCAGGTCCGGGTCTGTGCCATAGGCGACCCCGACCCTGAGCGTGGTCCGGCCGGTCCTGTCCTTGTGGGTCCAGTTGGTCAGCGGCGAGGACACGAGTTCCGAATTGGGCACCATGATCGAGGCGCGGTCGAAGGTGGTGATTTCGGTGGCGCGCAAACCGATATTCTTCACCAGGCCCTGCCCGGCACTGCTGACCACCCAGTCGCCGATCTTGATGGGGCGCTCGAACAGCAGGATCAGCCCGGAAATGAAATTGTTGACGATGTCCTTGAGGCCAAAGCCGATGCCCAGGGACAGACCACTGGCAATCAGGGCAATGTTGGAAAAGGGCAGGCCCAGGGCGCTGAAGCCGACCAGCAGGGCGATGATAAAGCCCACATAGCCCACCAGCGCCAGAATCGAGGCATTGGCGCCAGCCAGTTCGCCCTGCACCTCCATGCCCTTGCGCAAATAGGCCCGCAGAATGCGAAACAGCAGCGACACCAGCATGAACGCGGCAATCGCCCAGAAAATCGCCACTGGCCGGATGACCGTGGCGCCCAGGGGAATGCCGGTGAAAAACTTGTTGAGCCACAGGTCGAGATCGGACACGCGGAAATTGGCCAGGTGCAGGAACACCCATGCCGCCACCGCCACCAGGGCGATATCGGCAAACAGGCGCAGCCAGATGTTCATGATGATGCCGCCGGGTCTTTCGCCCTTGTCCTGCTGTTGCGGCGGCCCGCCCCACAGCCAGGTCCAGAGAAGTGCGAAAATCCCATTGACCGAATGCCTGACCAGCACAAAGCCTGCCAGCACCAGGGTGGCGAGAATGACGGTCCAGATCAGGGTGCGACCAAACTCCACATAGCCCGCCAGCGCGCTGATGATGCCGGTCAGAGCCGCCAGAATGACCAGGGCCTGCAAGGCGGCCGCGCCGACATCGGGCATGGCAAAGCGGAACCGCGGCGCAGCGCCGCCGCCCTGCACCGCCAGCGCCATGCGCCAGGGCACTTGCAGGCCGGCCAGCAAGACCAGTATGGATGCACTCAAGGTGGTGACGGCGCTTTGCGCCTGCACTGTCTCCAGCGACAGGCGCATGTGCGCGTGGGCAAAGGCCATCGCGGCCAGATGGTCAAGGGCAAACACCCACAGCGCCGCCATGGCAAAAAATGCCAGCGCGGCGGCCTGCCGGTCAGACAGATTGACCAGGCGCAAGGCAGGCTGGTTCGGCGACAGCAAGCCGGTGGCCATGGCATCGGCCAAAACCACCCCGCTCACCGTCAGCAGGGCATGAAACACCAGCCGGGCCTCGTCTGCCGCAATCACGCCCAGCAGCCGCAAGGCCAGATAGAGCAAAAGCGCAGGCAGAACGAAGGCGCCCGCGCGCACCAGGGTGCGCACAAGGGCAATCGTCAGCCGCCGGTCAGCCCCACCCGGCGCATCCGGGCCCGCGCTCAGGAAAGGGAGCACGGCCCTGCGCTCCAGCCAGCCATAAAACGGACTGGCCAAAAGCACCAGCACGGCCAGCGAGAGCAGGGCCGCGCCAGCGCGCAGCACACGCTGGCCCGGGCTCAGCCCTGCGCTCCGCTCTTTCAGCCAGGCCTTCAGCCCGGCAAAGCTCTCGCCCGCCAGCGCGGCAAGGCGCGTCCGGACCGTGGCGGACAAGGGCGGCAGCGAGCGGCTGAACACGGTGGAAAAATAGAGCGCCTTGCGGCGGTCAGAGACCTGCTGGGCCAATTGATCGGCCTGATTTGCATTCAGCTTGGCGCGCACCAGCAGCCCCTCAATGGCGGCCACCTGCCTTTGCAGCGTTTTCAGTTTCGCCGCCGCCACCGGATCGGTCGCCGCCGGCTTGCCGTTTTCCCCCGTTTTGGGCGTGGCCTGCTCCAGCGCCGTATTGGCCGCATCGCTGGCCGCGCTCAATTGCCGGACCCGGTCAAGGGATTCCGCCCGCAAGGCGCTCAGATCATTGATCAGCTTCGACAATTGCTTGTCATCGAGGCGTTTTTTCTGCTTCAGGAGCAAGGCGTAGCCGTTCAGCTTCTTTTCGGTGGCGCTGACCTGGGCTTTCAGATCCTGCAGCGCGGGCGCGCCCTGCGCTGGCATGGCCCAGAGCAACTGGGCGAGCAGCATCAGCAGGGCCATGGTCGGCCACACGGGCACACGCATGGACCAGTTCCGCCTGAGTGTGCCCTGCCTTGCCATCGCCTCCTGCCCTGTCCCCACCGGAAATCCTGCGCCAAGCGTATCACCGGCGGCCCGGTTGAAAAGTGCT
>JALWUB010000333.1 GCA_026993275.1 Robiginitomaculum sp.
TGCCCCGGTCCGGATTTCACTTTCAGCTTCAGGCCCCCTCATCCCCGGCCAGCCTGCCCTTGCGAAAGCGAGGGCCGGGGCAGGCTCTGACCTTCTCCCCAGGCGGGGGAAGGGATGGCTTCACACCTCTGCGGGCTCAGAACATTCCCCCTTTTCACCCCCCGGCATGTCTTTCTTCGTCGCCCTCCGGCTGGACCGGAGGGCCCACATCCAAGGCCCGCATAGGCCGCCCTGCCTCATGGATGCTCCGGACAAGCCGGAGCACGGCGAGGGTTGGGATCAAAGACCCAAAACACCACACGGACTCCTTCTCCCCAGCGGGGAGAAGGCTGGGTTGAGGGGCGCGCAGGTGAAAAACGAGCCTCACCGGCCAAGCCCGGACCCGCTCACCCCCGGATCAAGTCCGGGGCAGGCGGCGGCCCTCTGCCCGTCCTTCGACAAGCGCAGAGCCTGCCCCGGCGGCGGACGGGGATGGGGGGGCGAGGGGGAAGAAGCCAAACTTCAACTTTTCATTGGGCTGGCTTTTTTCGCTTGCTGGCACCGTAATTCGTGATTGAAATTGAAATGCCATATTGCGGCTTTACAAATTGGGACGGTTGTCCTAATTGTGTCATAAAACCATTTGCAGGTGCTGTTGCCGATGACGTTTTCAACGCGGGAGCTAATCGTCAGAGAAGCTGATCAAATCTTCTACGAGAAGGGGTTTGAGGCCGCATCATTTTCGGATATTGCCGCAGCCGTTGGCATATCGCGCGGAAATTTCTACTATCACTTCAAGACAAAAGACGACATTCTTGATGCGGTAATCACGCACCGGTTAGCAACGACCCGTGCCATGCTTGATGACTGGGCCCGGCAGAGTCCGTCTGCTGTGGACCGGATCATGTCCTTTATCCAGATGCTGATCAGCAACCAGACCACTATCATGGCTTTTGGCTGCCCGGTTGGAACGCTCTGCTCCGAGCTTGCCAAGCTTGATCACGCTGCCCGCACCCGCGCGGCCGCCATCTTCGGCCTGTTTCGCGAGTGGCTGGAGGAGCAGTTTCGCGAGCTGGGCCAGACGGGCAATGCCAGCGAGCTTGCTCTTCACCTGCTTGCACGTTCGCAAGGCATCGCAACCCTGGCCAACGCCTTTCGGGACGAAGATTTCGTATGCACGGAAGTGGCGGCACTGAAGGCGTGGCTGCAGTCTATTATCGATGATTCATCAGACAAAAACCGAAAGGAAAGGAAAAACGAATGCACATAATTTTGCTCAAATTTGCGCAGAACAAATCAGCTGCCGCTGAACACATGGACGCCCACAATGCATGGATTGCCCAAGGATTTTCCGATGGCGTGTTTCAAGCTGTGGGATCGCTGGATTCAGGCGGCGGCGCAGTGCTCGCAAGCGGCCAAACGCGTTCTTCCCTGGAGGCGCGGGTTGGTGATGATCCCTTCGTCAAGCACGGCGTCGTTTCAGCAGAGATTCTTGGCGTTGACCTGAAACGCACCGTGCCTGCTCTTGAACATCTGAAGGCTGCATCATGAGTGGGCTTTTCATTGGACCCGATGGCAAGCCGCGATGCCGGTGGTGCGCCGCGGCGCCTGAATTCCTTTCCTATCATGATCGCGAATGGGGTTTTCCCGTCGCGGACGACATTCGCCTGTTTGAAAAACTTTGCCTAGAAAGTTTCCAGTCAGGGCTGAGCTGGCGGACAATTCTGGCAAAACGGACAGGCTTCCGGAAGGCATTCCACGAGTTTGACTTCCGCAAAATCGCACGATTTGGCGATCATGACGTAGTGCGTCTTTTGGCCGACAGCGCCATCGTGCGCCACCGGGGCAAGATAGAGGCGGTTATCAACAACGCCAGAAAGGCATGCGCACTTGTTGACAGCAAAGAGTCTCTGGCAGCCTATATCTGGCAGTTTGAACCTGCGAAAGAGGAAGCCGCGCCGCCGCAAAGCCGTTCCACGTCTCCGGCGGCGGCAAGGCTGTCCAATGCGCTGAAGAAAAGCGGCTGGAAATTTGTCGGGCCGACAACGGTCTATGCATTCATGCAGGCAATGGGGCTGGTCAACGACCATGCGGAAGGCTGCGTAATGCGCGAAAAAGTCTCTCTTGCCCGCAAGGCTTTCCAGCCCCCTGTTTAACCTGCCGAACGCCACAGGGCGGATCGAGCGCAGCGGCACGCCTTCTTTTGCACTCAGACTGCTTTCCGCCCGCCCTACGCTGGTTTATTTCGAATACTGTCGCCGTAATACATCGTAATAAGTTATAACATTGAATTACAATATTCACCCAGTTTATCACGCGACCCTCTGTGAAAAATTGCATACTCAAGATTTTCAAGCCAGCGTAGGGCGGGTTGAGCGTGAGCGACACCCGCCATCAGCCGAGAATCAATAATTCGGTGCGGCTTGCCCCGGCGAAAAGCGGGGATGAGGCCGAGACATGCCGCAGCGCTCCCTCTCCCCTGCGGGGAGAGGGTTGGGGTGAGGGTGCCCAGGCTTGCAGGATTTGCTCCGGTCCGGACTTCATTTTAGGCCTCAGAACCCCCTCATCCTTACCTTCTCCCCATTGGGGAGAAGGGACTGACGCGGGCCATGCGGCATCCCTCATGGTGAGCCTGTCGAACCATGGAAGCCAGACCGCATCTTTCGACAAGCTCAGGATGAGGAACGGAGTCAGGATGAGGCTTCGACAAGCCCAGAGCCTGCCCCCGGTGAAAACCGGGGTGAGGGCGGGGGAGGAAAACGTCACCCTCCCTCCCCCGCAACCGCCGCGAATAGCGGCCCATCCGGATTCCCCAATTCCAGCACCACGTCGAAATGATTGAACCCCGGCATGGGGACGAAGGCGGAGGGGATGCCGTGGGTCTGCAGGGCGGTGCGGTAGTTGGCGGTTTGCGCCTTGAAGGCGTCCGTCTCGACCTCGCCGACGGTGAAGGTGAGCGGGCAGGCGCTTTGGGGCAGGTGCAAAAGCGGGCTGGAGGCGGCCGCTTGCGCTTCGGTGAGGCCCAGGGGCTCATTGATATAGGTGTGCACCAGCGGGCGCAGGTCATAGATGCCGCTGATCAGCAGGGCATGGGCCAGGGGGCAGGCGGCAAAGCCATGGGCGGGCCAGTCCATGGACAGGATGCGCGCCAGCAGGTGCGCTCCGGCGGAATGGCCGCTCATGGACAGGCGCGCCGGATCGCCGCCATAGCGGGCAATGTTGTGCAACAGCCAGATGGTTCCAAAGCTGGTCTCGACGATGATTTGCGGGATGCCGGCCTCGGGCGCCAGGGTATAGTCCATGGCCACGAAGATGTGCCCGCGCTCGACAAAATTGCCGGCGGCAAAGGCGCTTTCGCGCCTGGACAGCTCCTGCCAGTAGCCGCCGTGGATGAACACATGCACCGGGTGGGGGCCGGTGCCCTTGGGCACGAATATGTCCAGCTTCATGCCCGGGCGCGGGCCATAGGCCACGTCCTCGTGAAGCTGCTCCCTATAGCGGCGGCGCATGTGCGCGCTCTGGCGGGCATAGCGGCGCACAATAAGTTCGGCATGGGGCACGCAGGTGCTGGGCGAGTAGGCGCGCTCCAGCGCCGTCAGCGGCCGCTCAGAGGCCGTCATGTCTGGCCGGGCCGATGCCGTGGCGGATGAGGTCCTTATAGACCATGTCCAGCATCCAGTCGGCGGTGATGAGATTGCCGCCCCATTCGGCGTCCAGGTCCTTGAGCGGCTTTTGCGCTTTCAGATCCTCAAGGCTCACGCCCTTTTCGATGGCGGCGGCAACGCGGTCGCGCACGGTTTTCAGCATTTCCTGGTAATGGCGCACATCTTCGCGGTTCGCCACCGGGCCATGTCCGGGGACGATCCTGGTGTTCTCGTCGGCCATGGCGTAAAGATCGTCATAAAAGGCGATCATGTTGTCGATGGAGCCGCCAAAGGGCACGTCGATAAAGGGATAGAAGCCGTTGAAATAGAGATCGCCGGTGGCGATGACATTGGCCCTTTTGAAGATCACCAGCGAATCGCCAGAGGTGTGCACATGGGGCACATAGCGGATCTCTATGGTCTC
>JALWUB010000334.1 GCA_026993275.1 Robiginitomaculum sp.
GCGGCCAGGTCGCCGCCCGTTTCGGTCAGCGCCTTCTTGCAATCCATCATGCCGACGCCGGTGGCCTCGCGCAGTTCGCGCACCAGTGATGCGGTTATTTCAGCCATGGCTGAACTCCTTAAATGCTCTGTTCATTGCCCCTGCGCCTGTTGGCAGGGACCCGGTGTGAATTAGCTTTTGGCCTTGGCCTTTGCCGCAGCCTTGGGCTTGTCTTCAGCCTTGGCCTTCGCGGTCGCCTTGGGCTTGTCTTCAGCTTTGGCCGCGGTCTTGGGTTTGGTTTCAGCTTTAGCCTTTGCCGCTGGCTTGGCCTTTGCTGCCGCTTTGGGCTTGTCTTCTGCTTTTGCCTTGGCTGCCGCTTTGGGCTTTGCAGCTGCCTTGGGCTTGTCTTCTGTTTTTTCCTTGGCTTCACTCTTGGTGTCCGCCTTTTCCTTGGCAGCGGTCTTGGCCTTTGCCGCAGGCTTGGCCTCGTCTTCGCCCTTCTCGTCCGCCTTTGGCTTGTCTTCCGCCTTGGGTTCAGCCTTTGGCTGCTCTTCAGCCCCGGCCGCAGCCGGTTCGGCCGCTTCCGTCTCGGATGCCGGCGGCATGGTCTTCATGACGATTTCCACCGGCTCTTCCGCCGCGCCCGGATCAACGCCCAGGTCGATCTGCGATTCCGCCATGCCATCAAGCACCGCATCGGCGATCAGGTCGCAATAGAGCGCAATGGCGCGGGTGGCGTCATCATTGCCCGGAATCGGGTAATCCGCGTCCTCCGGGTCGGAATTGGTGTCCAGAATCGCCACCACGGGAATGTGCAGCTTGCGCGCCTCGCCCAGGGCGATGACTTCCTTGGTGGTGTCGATGATGAACATCAGGTCGGGCACGCCGCCCATGTCCTTGATCCCGCCCAGCGAACGCTCCAGCTTGTCGCGCTCGCGCGTCAGCTTCATCAATTCCTTCTTGGTCAGGCCGGTATCGGCATCTTCGGCCAGCAGGGCCTCGAGCTCGCGCAGGCGCTTGATCGAGTGCGAAATCGTGGTCCAGTTGGTCAGGGTGCCGCCAAGCCAGCGGTGATTGACATAATACTGGGCGCAGCGCTTGGCCGCTTCGGCAACCGCACCGCTGGCCTGGCGCTTGGTGCCGACAAACAGGATGCGCCCGCCCTTGGCGGCGACTTCGCGCACCTTGACCAGGGCCTGGTGCAAAAGCGGCACGGTCTGCGACAGGTCGATAATGTGAATGTTCGAGCGAACCCCGAAAATATAGGGTTCCATGCGCGGATTCCAGCGGTGTTTCTGGTGTCCAAAATGCACGCCCGCTTCCAATAGCTGGCGCATGCTCACTTGCGGTAGAGCCATGATCTTTTCCTTCTCCGGTTCGCCTCCACAGGGGCTGTCCGCGGGTGCGGCACCGGATGGATAAGCGCGAATGCGTCCGCGCCACCCGCCCCTGTGTGCGTGGTGCGCGCCTTATAGGCAGCGCGCATGGCCTTGGCAAGCACCGTGTTCACCGCGAATGCACTTCGCAGGCATCCAGAATGCCGGGCAGGGATTTCAGCGCCCGCCGGGCCGCCGCATCTGCGGGCCAGAGGCCATCGGCCTCGACCTCCACTTCATGGCCATCGCCGGTTTCAAAGACCAGCCGCAAGCGCCGCAAGGGGATGTTGCCGCGCTGTTTCAGGGTTTCCAGGCATTCCCGGACCGTGGCGGCCTGGGCGCTGTCCTTGAGAAACACCTGAATGTCCCCGGCATGCGCCGACGCCACCTTATCGAGTTTCTCGACCTTCAGCAGGCGCAGGCGCGTTTCTCCCGATCCGGCCTCGGCGCTGATGGCCGCCAGCACCGGCGTGCCGGGTTCCAGCGCCTCTGCCGCGGTGCGCAACACTTCGCCAGAGGCCATGACCTCGCACATGCCGCTGGCATCGGACAGCGTGACGAAGGCAAACGGCTCGCCGCGCTGGCTGGTGCGCTGGCGCCGGGCCTCGACCTGGGCCGCAAGGCGCCAGACCTTGTCACGCCGGGGCTGCTGCTCCGCCAGCGCGCTGACCGGAATGACCCCCAGGTGCCTGACGCTGTCCCTGTAGACATCCATCGGGTGGCCGGAAAAATAGAACCCGATGGCCTTGTATTCTTCCTGCAAGCGCGTCTCGCTGTCCCAGGCGGGCGTGTCTGCCAGGGCCGGGCGGCCAGCCGCCAGGGACTGGGCGCCAAACAGCCCGCCTTGCCGGGATTCGCGCTCGCGCGCCGCGTGCACGGCCTGGGCCATCAGCGATGCGGCCGCTTCCAGCACCTTGTGGCGGTTGGGCTCCAGGCTGTCAAACGCCCCCGCCCGGGCAAGATTTTCCAGCGCCCTCTTGTTCAGCGCGCCGGGATCGATCCGGTCGGCAAAGTCGAACAGATCGGCAAAGGGGCCGTTCTTGCGCCGCTCCTCGACCACATGTTCCATCGCCGCCTGGCCGACATTGCGCACGGCGCCCAGGGCATAGATGATCTCCCCGTCCGCAACGCTGAAATCGGCTTCGCTGTGATTGATGTCCGGGCCACGCACCGTGATGCCCATGCGCCGCGCCTCCTGGACATAGACGGCCAGCTTGTCGGTATTGTTATGGTCAAGGCTCATCAGGGCGGCCAGCAGCTCGACCGGATAGTGCGCCTTCAGCCAGGCGGTTTGATAGGACACCAGCGCATAGGCGGCGGAGTGGGACTTGTTGAAGCCGTAACCGGCAAACTTGTCCACCAGATCAAAGATATGCTGTGCCTTGCCCTCCTCGACGCCATTGGCCACGGCGCCTTCGACAAAGCGGGCGCGCTGGGCCTGCATTTCGGACTTGATCTTCTTGCCCATGGCGCGGCGCAGCAAATCGGCCTCGCCCAGCGAATAGCCGGCCAGCACCTGGGCAATCTGCATCACCTGTTCCTGATAGATGATGACCCCATAGGTCGGCGCCGTGATCGGGCTGACCTTTTCGTGCAGCACCAGGGGCTCTTCCCGGCCATGCTTGCAGGCCACGTATTTGGGGATGTTTTCCATCGGCCCGGGCCGGTAAAGCGCGACGATGGCGATGATGTCCTCAAGGCAATCCGGCCTGGCCTGGCGCAGGATATTGCGCATGCCGCCGCTTTCCAGCTGGAAAATCCCCACGGTTTCGGCCCGCGACAACAGCGCATAGGTTTGCGCGTCATCGAGCGGCAGGGTTTCAATATCGATATGGTGCCCGCCCCTGGCGGCAAATTCGACGGCGCGGGCAATCACCGTCAGGGTCTTCAGGCCCAGAAAGTCGAACTTGACCAGGCCCGCCTTTTCCGCCCATTTCATGTTGAACTGGGTTGCCGGCACGTCGGAGCGCGGGTCGCGGTATAACGGCGTCAGCTCGACCAGCGGCCGGTCGCCAATGACCACGCCGGCGGCGTGGGTCGAGGCATTGCGGTACAGCCCCTCCAGCTCCAGCGCCGTGCGCAGCAATTGCGCCACGTCCTCGTCCTCGTCACGGGCCTCCTGCAGCGCGCGCTCCTGCGCGATGGCCTCCTTGAGGCTGACCGGATTGGCCGGATTGCTGGGCACCAGCTTGGCCAGCCGGTCCACCTGGCCGAGCGGCAACTGCATCACCCGGCCGACATCGCGCAGCACCGCGCGGGCCTGCAGGGTGCCGAAGGTGATGATCTGCGCAACCCGGTCATGGCCGTATTTTTCGCGCACATAGTCGATCACTTCACCGCGCCGTTCCTGGCAGAAGTCGATGTCGAAGTCGGGCATGGACACCCGCTCCGGATTGAGAAAGCGCTCGAACAGCAGGCCAAAGCGCAACGGGTCCAGATCGGTGATGGTCAGCGCCCAGGCGACCAGCGAGCCGGCGCCGGAGCCGCGCCCCGGCCCCACCGGGATACCCGCCTGCTTGGCCCATTTGATGAAATCGGCAACAATCAGGAAATAGCCGGGAAAACCCATCTGGTTGATGATGCCCAGCTCGTGCTCCAGGCGGTCCCAATAGTCCTGCTCGTCTGCCGCAAGCTCGATGCGCTCAAGGCGTGCGCGCAAGCCCTGGCGCGCCTGCCGGGCCAGTTCTTC
>JALWUB010000335.1 GCA_026993275.1 Robiginitomaculum sp.
CCCATGCTCCGGTGTGTTCATGGCCCTGCCCCTTTCATGCCAGTCAGGCTGGCCTGCAGAGCGCATCAGGGGGCATCAACAGGGTTTGACAGGCGCGCCCCGTGCCGCCAGATGGCGCCATGAATACTCGCGCCCCGGTTTCTGCCCTGCGGCGCCCGCCGCGCCACGGCCTGTTCGACTGGCTGCGCCTTGCGGGCGTGGCGGTGCTGTGGGGCACGGCGTTCTTGCTGCTGAAAACCGCTGTGGCGCAGATCCCGCCCGCCACCGTGGTCATGGAACGGCTGTGGATCGGCGCCCTGGCGCTGCTGCTCTGGATGAAACTCCGCGGCCACGCCCTGCCGCCGCTGTGGCCGCATCCGGACCGGCGCTGGCTGTGGTTTGCGATTCTCGGCCTGACCGGCGGCACGCTGCCATTTGCGCTGGTCAGCTGGGGCCAGCAGCGCCTGGATTCTTCCCTTGTGGGCATTCTGATGGCGGTCATGCCGCTGACCACGGCGGCGCTGGCGCACCTCTTCGTGCCCGGCGAGCGCCTGGGCGCGCGCACGCTGGCCGGGTTCGCGCTGGGCCTCGCCGGTGTCGCCTTGCTGATGGGGCCGGAGGCGCTCAGCCATCTTGGCGGGTCCAGGGGGCTGGCCCAGCTGGCAGTCATTGCCGGCGCGGTGCTCTATGCGGTGCAGGCCATTCTGGCGCGGCATCTGCCACCCACCAGCCCTTCTGCCGCGGCGGCGGGTCTGCTGATCTGCGCCGCCCTCATGATCACCCCGTTCGGGCTTCATGCCGCCTGGCATGCGCCTGCGCCCGGCCCGGCGGCGGTGCTCTCGGTGGTGCTGCTGGGGCTTGGCGCAACCGGCCTTGGCGGCATTGTCATGATGGCTATCATCCGCGACAGCGGCCCCAGCTTTCTTTCCCTGTCGAACTATATTATGCCGCTGGTGGCGATGCTGGCCGGGGTGCTGGCTGGCGAACGGCCCGGCCTGACCGTGTGGCTGGGCCTGGTGGTCATTCTCGCCGCCCTGGCGCTTGCCGGGGGTATTGGGTCCAGGCGATAGCCAGACGTTAGAGGAGAGCATATGGACTGCCAGCGCCATCTTTTCGACATGCCCATGGACGTGGCCTATCTGGACTGCGCCTTCATGAGCCCGCTCATGGGCCAGGTGCTGGCAGCAGGGCGCAGCGGGCTGGCGCGCAAGGCGCAGCCCTGGAAGCTGGGCCCGGACGACTTCTTTGCCGATGCGGCGCTGTTGCGCGCGCTCATGGCGCGCCTCATGCACGCCCGCGCCGAAGATTTCGCTCTCATTCCCTCGGTCAGCTATGGCCTGGCGGTGGCGGCGCAAAACCTGCCCGTGCCGCAAGGCAAGCACATTCTGGTGCTGGCGCAGCAATTTCCCTCCAATGTCTATATCTGGCGCGACAAGGCGCGCCGCTGCCATGGCGCGGTGAAAACCGTCAGCCGCCGCCCCGGGCAAAGCTGGAGCGAGGCCATCGTGCCCGCCATCGGCCCGCAAACCGCCATTGTGGCCGTGCCGCAGGTGCACTGGATCGATGGCGGCCTTGTCGACCTGGCGGCGGTGGGCGCGGCGGCCCGGCGCCATGGCGCGGCCCTGGTGCTGGACCTGACGCAATCGCTGGGGGCGCTGCCCTTTGACGCCGCGGCGGTGGATGCCGATTTTACCGTTGCCGCCTGTTACAAATGGCTGCTGGGGCCCTACAGCACCGGCTTTCTGCATGTTGCCGAACGCCATCATCAGGGCCAGCCGCTGGAGCAGTGCTGGCACAATCGCGAAGCGGCGAAGGACTTTGCCGCGCTGACCGAATACCGTGATGCCCTGGCGCCGGGGGCGGCGCGCTATGATGCGGGCGAAAGCAGCAATTTCGCCCTGCTGCCCGCGGTCAAGGCGGCGCTGGCGCAAATCCTGGACTGGGGCGTGGAGGCGATCAGCGCCACCTGCGCAGAGCACACCGCGCATCTGGCCGCCGCCGCCCGTGCCTGCGGCCTTGAGGCAGAGGGCGAGCGCTTGCGGGCACCGCATTATCTGTCCCTGACCCTGCCGGAAAGTGCCCCGGATGATATGCTGCAACGCCTGCGCGCCAGGAATGTTTTCGTCTCGCGGCGCGGCAACCGCCTGCGCGTCACCCCGCATGTGTGGGTCAATGACGCCGATATCGAACGCTTCGGCGCAGCGTTGAAAAGCGTTATCGCGGCTTGAGCCCGGCCGTGTGCTGCTGCGCTGCAATGGCCTTGACGGCCCGCTCCAGCGCCAGATCCGGCCCATTGCCATTGTCCGCCACCAGCATGACCGGCGGGCGCCAGAGATAACGCGGCGTGCCGTCCACATGCCTCAGGTCATAGGTGGGCAGGTGCAGGGGAAAGCCGCTCCAGGGCAGGGTGAAGGTTTGCGTGCCGCCTGCCAGGCCAGCCATGGGCGAGCCCATGACCAGGGCACGCTTCATGCCATCAAGGCCAATGGCCATGCCCTCGCCCATGCTGCCGGTCCAGCGGCCAACCAGGACCGCAACAGGCCCCTTCACGGTCCATGGTCCGCGTGGCCTGACCAGGCGCGGCTGTGGCGTGCGCCCCGGATAGACGGTGAGTTGATAGGGCTGCGCCCGGGTGATGAAACGGCCAAGAATGGGCTCGGCAACGCCCGTATTGCCGCCGGACGGTGTGTCCCTCAAGTCGAGGATCCAGCCCTTTGCACCCCGCAAGCCAGCAAGCGCTGCGTCAAAGGCCTTCACGGTGCCGCTATCGCCCAGACTGTTGTTGAAACGCAGATAGCCAATGCCATCATCGATCATGCGCGCCGTGACCGGATCGCCTTCCGGCCGGGGTTCCGGATCGCCCAGATGCAGAAGGCGGGTTTTGCCAGCGCGCTCAAGGACAAAATCCCGGGGCTTGCCGCGCACCCCTGCGGCTACGGCATTCAGCGCCCAGGCCCATTGCGCCGGTCTGGCCTTGCCGGGTGCAGTTTGCGCCCGGCGCGTGGCTGCGCTCCTGATGGGCACATCATTGATGGCCAGAAGGTGGTCGCCAGGCCTGATCCCGGCCCGCGCCGCGGCGCTCTTCGTCCGCACGGCCGTAACCATGACGGTGCCTGCCGTTTCGGCAAGCCAGATGTCGGCGCCGGAAGGCACCAGCCGGGGGGAGTGGGCAGAATTGACGCCCAGGGAGACGTGCGCATCATAAAGCGCATCCAGCAAATGCTCGATCAGGTCCAGCGCCTGCCCCCGCGTCTTGGTCTGCGTGGCCGTTTTGCGCGTGTGCGCGCAGGCCCGCGCCCAGCTGTCCCGGCGCCCGGCATAATAGGCGTATTTGCTGGCAACCAGGGCGCAGACAAAATCCACATCTGCCCGCGCATCGGCTTTTGACGGGCTCTGCCGCGCCAAGGCGGGCGCACCGCTCAACAGGAGGACAAGCAGCAAAAGCTGCACAGCGGCAAGCCTGCGGGGCCGGGTGTGATGGTCTGCGCGCATTGCCCGCATTCTATCGTCATATTGTCCCGGCCTCAAATGGTGACCCAGCCATGCAGATAATCCCGCGCCTGGCCGGCAAGGGTCACCCGATCGCCGTGCAGGGCCACAGAGACGTGGCCGCCGCGGGGTGAGGCCTGGTAAAACCGCATGGCGCTCTTGCCGAGTCTTCGAGCCCACCAGGGCGCGATACAGGCAATCGCCGAGCCGGTCACCGGGTCTTCATCAACCCCGGCGCCCGGGGCGAAAAACCGCAAGACCACGTCAGCATCGCCGCGTCCCGGGGCGCACACCACCAGTTCGCCGCTGGCATGGGCCAGCCGCGCCGCCGCTATGCCCTGTGCCGCCGCCAGGCTGCGCACCGCATTTTCATCGGGCAGAACCACGAAGGGATAGGTGCTGATGCCGCTCTCCTCAATGGCCGCGCCCAGCGCCCTGACGGCATCATCGGGCATGGTCCAGGCGTGCGGCGTGCCCGCAGGCAGGTCCATGGCAAAGCCCCCTTGCGCGCGGCGCACGGACAATGGTCCGCTGGCGCTTTCAAACAGCACCTTTTGCAGGTTCGGGTGGATATGGCGCAAGATGCAGGCGCCGGAGGCAAGGGTGGCATGGCCGCACAGCGGCACTTCCATGGCCGGGGTGAACCAGCGCAGGCGCCAGCGCGCCGCCGCTTCCGTGGGCACGATGAAGGCGGTTTCGGAAAGATTGTTCTCCAGCGCGATGGCCTGCAGAAGATCATCCGCCAGCCAGCGCTCAAGCGGCACCACCGCCGCCGGATTGCCGCCAAAGGGCGCATCGGCGAAGGCGTCGATCTGGTAAAGTTCAAGCTTCATCTTCTGCATCCTTGCGCTTCCAGCGATGGGCCAGCGGGCCGTGGCCGCCGCCAAGGCCGGGGGCATGGCGGATGGCGTCATGGACAAAGGCGCGGCCGAGCCGCACCGCGTCCAGCAGGTTCAGCCCCTGCGCCATGTATGTGGCCACAGCCGAGGCCAGCGTGCAGCCCGTGCCATGGGTGTGGCGCGTATTGATGCGTGTGCCATGCAAGACCGCCTCGCCCCTGGGCCACATCAGAAAATCCGTCAGCGTTTCGCCCGCTGCATCGCCGCCGGTGATCAGGACGGCCCCGGCGCCCATATCCAGAAGGGCAGCGGCGGCGGTGCGGCGGTCTTCAAGGCTGGCGATGGTGATGCCCGCCAGCGCTTCGGCCTCGGGGACGTTGGGTGTGACCAGCGCCGCCATGGGCAGCAGGCGCGCGCGCAGCACGCTGAGCCCGTCTTCGTCCAGAAGGGCCGTGCCGGAACTGGAGACCAGCACCGGATCAATAATGACCGGCGCCGCCAGTCCGGCCAGCGCATCGGCCACGGCCGCGGCGGCAAAGGCATTGCCCAGCATGCCGGTCTTGAGCGCATCGACGCCGATGTCATCCGCCACGGCACAGATCTGGCCCCGCACCAGGTCCGGCGGCAGAACCTGCACCTGCTGCACGCCGCGGGTGTTTTGCACGGTGACGGCGGTGATGGCGCTCATGGCATAGCCGCCGAGGGCGGCAATGGTCTTGATGTCCGCCTGCACGCCGGCGCCGCCGGACGGGTCCGAGCCGCCAATGGCGAGCAGGCGCGCCGGAGCGCTCATGATCCGGCGCCAGCGATGGCGCGCCAGGTTTTCAGGGCCTGCACGCTCTGGCGCACATCGTGAACGCGGACGATGGCCGCGCCTGCCTGCGCCGCCCACAGCAGTGCCGCCAGCGAGCCGCCAAGGCGCTCGCCGGGTGCGGCGCCCGCATCCAGCATTTCGATGAAACGCTTGCGCGAGGCGCCGATGAGCACCGGGCAGCCGGTCTCGCGCATGATGCGGGGCAGGGCCGCCAGCAGCGCCAGATTGTCCTGCAGGCGCTTGCCAAAACCGATGCCGGGATCAACAAGGATATTGTGTGCGCCCACGCCGCCCGCCCGGGCCGCGGCAATGCGCGCGCGCAAGAAGGCGATGACCTCGGCCACCACGTCGTCATAGCGCGGCGCATTCTGCATGGTGCCGGGCGTGCCCTGCATGTGCATCAGCACCACCGGCACGTTGAGCTCTGCCGCGCTCTGCACCGCGCCTGCGCCGCGCAGCGCGCTGACATCATTCCACACGGACGCCCCGGCGGCGATGGCGGCGCGGGCAATGGACGGCTTCATGGTGTCGATGCTGAGCGGCAAGGGCGTGCGCGCGGCCAATGCCTCGATGACCGGCAGGACCCGCTGCATTTCCTCTTCTTCGCCAACAGGGCTGGCGCCGGGGCGCGTGCTCTCGCCGCCAATGTCAAGCATGTCCGCCCCGCCCTCCGCCAGGGCCAGGGCATGCTCCACGGCGGCCTGGGTTCCGTGCCCGCAGCCATCGCCGGAAAAACTGTCCGGCGTGACATTGACAATGCCCATGACCAGCGGGCGCGGCCTGGTCAGCAAAAGCTGTGTGAAAGAGGCGGTCACGGCGGGCAATCAACAGCACTTTCTGCCCGCACGCAAGACGGCAAGACCTTCCGCCTTAGGGTCAGTTGAACTTGCGGCGGGAATTGGCCAGGGCATCCAGCACCGCGCTGGCGCCTTCCGGGCCGCGGCGGCGGCGGCGCGATTGCGGCTGATAGGCCTGGGCCGCGTGGGTGTCGCAATAGGGCGAACCCGCCTTGGAACGGCGCCCGCAAAAACGGAACTCCGGTGTTGCCGGATCGCCGATCGGCCATTTGCAAATGTGGTTGGTCAGGGTCAGCACGGTGGCAAACTCGCCATTGGGCAGCGCCTTGGGCTCCAGCGGCGGAGGCGGCGGCGCCATGGGCGCGCTCTGGCGCGCGGGTGCGGAACTGCTGGACCGGTTTGGTGCTGCCGCTGCCGCGGCCTTGGGCTTGGGCGCCGGCTTGGCGCGCGGGCGCGGCGGCCGCGAAGGTGTCGCCCGGCCGGAAAGCTTGAGCCGGTGGACCTTGCCGATAATGGCATTGCGGGTCACGCCCTCGCCCATCTCGCGGGCAATCTGGCTGGCGCTGAGACCCTCTGCCCAGAGTTTTTTCAGGATTTCGACCCGCTCGTCCGTCCATGCCATGTTTCCGGCTCCCTCTTTGTGCAGTTCACAAGATATGGTGTTCAAGCTCGATGTGAGCCCCCTCACGCGCTACATATCGTATAGGACGGACGCTGACATACAAGATGCAGCGGCGCGCTATTCACAGCTTTCCATATGTTGTGGGTAACTTTTTTCACACAAGCACCATCTGCGCCGGTCAAAAAACTCCACCGCGCCCGATTGTCGCGCGCCGGAGTTCGGCATACAAGGCGCATATGCAGAGCGTGGACACAACATTTCCGGTGCGGCGCATTGGCGCCATCAATGGCCTTGGCCTGTGGACTCTCTATGTCAAGGAGGTGCGCCGTTTCGCCAAGGTCGGCTTTCAGACCGTGCTGGCGCCGGTGGTTTCGACCTTGCTGTTTCTGCTGGTGTTCACGCTGGCCTTTGGCGGCGTCCGCCCCGCCGTCGGCGGCGTGCCCTATACGCATTTTCTCGCCCCCGGCCTGGTGATGATGGGCATTTTGAACAATGCCTTTGCCAACAGCGCCTCGTCGCTGATCATTTCCAAGGTGCAGGGCAATGCGGTGGACTTTCTGATGCCGCCCCTGTCGGCGGCCGAGCTGGCGCTGGCCTTTATCGGCGGCGCCGCCACCCGCGGCCTGGTCGTCGGCCTGACGACCATGGCGGTGATCTGGCCGTTCATGCATATGCACATCGCCCACCTGGCGCCGGTCTTGTGGTTCGCCCTGCAGGCGGCGCTGATGATGGGCATGGTGGGGCTGCTGGCCGGGCTCTATGCCCAGCGTTTCGACCATCTGGCGGCGGTGCAGAATTTCGTCCTGCTGCCGCTGACGTTTTTGTCCGGCACGTTCTACTCGGTCAAGATCCTGCCGGTGATTTTCCAGAAGCTCAGCGCAATCAACCCGTTCTTCTATCTCATAGACGGTTTCCGCTATGGCTTTACCGGCTTTGCCGACGGGCCGGTGCTGTTTGGCGCGCTCTTTACCCTGGCCATCAATCTTGTGCTGGCCACGGTCTGTTATCTGGTGCTGCGCTCCGGCTGGCACCTGAAAACCTGAACCCCTACCCGGCACCCTTTGGAGTTTTTCGTGCTATGACATCCCACCTCATCCCCTCCTATGCGCCCCCCGATCTGGTTTTTGAACGCGGTGAAGGCGTCTGGCTGTATGATGCCCAGGGCAAGGCCTGGCTGGATTTCATAGCCGGCATCGCCGTGGATGCGCTGGGCCATTGCCACCCGGCGCTGGTGGCGGCGCTGGAGAGCCAGGCGCACAAATTGTGGCACGTCTCCAACATGTTCAAGGTGCCGATGCGCGAGGAACTGGCGGCGCGCTATTGCGAGGGCAGTTTTGCCGACCTGGTGTTTTTCACCAATTCCGGCACCGAGGCCATCGAGGGGGCGCTGAAGGCGGCGCGCAAATACCACGCTGACAATGGCGAAGAGGAGCGCATCGAGATCGTCACCTTTCAGGGCGCCTTTCACGGCCGCTCCTATGGCGCCATCAATGCCGGCGGCAACCCGGCCTATTTGAAAGGCTTTGGCCCGCGCCTGCCGGGCTATACGCAAATCCCCTTTGCCGATGAAGCCGCCGCCCGCGCCGCCATCACCGGCAACACCGCCGCCGTGCTCATCGAGCCGGTGCAGGGCGAAGGCGGCCTGCGCGCCGCGCCGGATGCGTTCCTGCGCCTGCTGCGCCAGCTGTGCGACGAGACGGGGGCGCTGCTCATCTATGACGAGATCCAGTGCGGCGCCGGGCGCACCGGCAAGCTGTTCGCCTATGAATGGTCCGGTGCCGCGCCCGACATCATGACCGTGGCCAAGGGCGTTGGCGGCGGCTTTCCCCTGGGCGCCTGGATGACCACGCAAGAGGTCGGCGAGCACATGACCGTGGGCACCCACGGCTCGACCTATGGCGGCAATCCGCTGGCCATGGCCGTGGGCATTGCGCTGTGGGACGAGATCACCAGGCCCGGCTTTCTGGATCATGTGGTGCATATGGGCCAGTTTCTGAAACAGCAAATGGCGGGGCTCGCCGACACCTATCCCGGCATGATCGCCGAAGTGCGCGGCAAGGGCCTGCTCACCGGCTTCAAGCTGCATGAGCAATACAACAACCGCGCGGTGATGGCGCTGGCGCGCGAGCGCGGCCTGCTGACCGGCGCTGCTGGCGACAATGTGCTGCGCATGGCGCCGCCGCTGATCATCACCGAGGACCATGCCCGCCAGGCCATCGAGACGCTGGATGCGGCGCTCGCCGCCGCCAGGGCGCAAGGCTGAACCGGGTGCGCCATTTTCTCGACATTGCCGATATCCCGGCGGCGGACCTGCGCGCCATGCTGGAGGATGCGGCGGCGATGAAACGCGCCCGCAACGGCCTGCCCAAGGGCGCGCTTGACCCGGACCCGGCCCTGCCGGGGCGCGCACTGGCGATGATTTTCGAGAAAAGCTCGACCCGCACCCGGATCTCCTTCGACATGGCCATCCGCCAGCTTGGCGGCGCATCCCTGGTCCTCAATGCCGCCGACATGCAATTGGGACGCGGCGAAAGCCTGGCCGATACGGCGCAGGTGCTGTCGCGCCTTGCCGATGCGGTGATGATTCGCGCGCACAAGCATGAGGACGTGCTCGACTTTGCCCGCCATGCCAGCGTGCCGGTCATCAATGGTCTGACCGACCGCTCGCATCCGTGCCAGATCATGGCGGATCTTTTGACCCTGAAAGAGCATTTTGGCGCGCTGGAAGGCCTGCAGCTGGCCTGGGTGGGCGATGGCAACAATGTCGCCGCCAGCTTCATCCACGCGGCGGCCAGGCTGGGCCTGGCCCTGCGCCTTGGCTGCCCGCCAGGCTATCGCCCGCGCGAGGCGGACCTGAACCTTGCGCGCCAGCACAGCGCCCCCGTGGCGGTGGTGGATACGGCCGAAGCGGCGGTGCGCGGCGCCGATGTGGTCATTGCCGACACCTTTGTCTCCATGGGCGATGCAAACGCAGAGCAGCGCCTTGCGGACCTGGCGCCGTTTCAGGTCACGCCGGACCTGATGGAGCTGGCCAAACCGCAAGCGGTGTTCCTGCACTGCCTGCCGGCGCACCGGGGCGAGGAGGTGGCGGCGGCGGTCATCGACGGGCCGCGCTCGCTGGTCTTCGATGAGGCGGAAAACCGCCTGCATGCGCAAAAGGCGGTGCTCAAATACTGTTTTGGAGGCCCGGAGCCCCTCAATCCGGAGCCGGATAGCGCACGCTGACCAGATACAGGCCGGCCGCCGGGGCCACCGGGCCGCAGGCCTTGCGGTCGCGCGCCTCGAGGGCCGCGGCAACATCGGCGCGGCTCCACTTTCCGGTGCCGACCTGCACCAGCGTGCCGGTGATGGAGCGCACCTGGCGGTGCAGATAGGAGCGGGCGCGAAAGGCCAGGTGAATCTCTGCGCCAATGCGGCTGACGCGCACCTCGTCCAGGGTGCGCAACGGGCTCTTGGCCTGGCAGGCGGCATCGCGGAAGGTGGAAAAGTCATGATGGCCGGTGAGCACCTGTGCCGCCGCGTGCATGGCGTCCGCGTCCAGAACTTGCGGCACCCGCCAGACCCGGTTGCGCTCCAGCGCCAGCGGCGGGCGGCGGTCGATGATGCGGTAAAGATAATGGCGCTCCACGGCATCAAAACGGGCCTGGAAATCGCCGCTGACGGCGCGCGCCTCCAGCACCGCCACCGGGTCCGGGCGCAAATGATGATTGAGCGCATCGCGCACCGTATCGGCGCGCAGGTCCTTGACCAGGTCCAGATGCGCCACCTGGCCCAGCGCGTGCACGCCGGCATCGGTCCGCCCGGCGGCAAACACCTGCACCGGGCGCCCGTCAAGCGCCGCGGCGGCGCGCTCCAGCGCTGCCTGCACGCTGGGCTGGTCATCCTGGCGCTGCCAGCCGCAGAACGGCGTGCCGTCATATTCCAGCGTCAGGCGGTAGCGGGTCATGACAGCACCGCGCCCTGGGCCACGGGCATGCCGCGCAAGAAACTGTCCGCGTCCTGCGCCTTGCCGCCCGCCTTTTGCAGGCGCGTCAGCCGCAAGGCGCCATCGCCGCAGGCGATCAGCAGCGCATCATCCAGCACCGTGCCCGGTGCGCCGCTGCCCTGTTCCGCGCGTGCCATCAGCACCTTGACCCGCACCGGGCCCCTTGCAGACGGCATGATGCACCAGGCGCCGGGATGGGGCGACAGGGCGCGCACCTGGCGCTCCAGATGCAGCGCCGGGCGGTGCCAGTCCAGCCGTGTTTCGGTCTTGTCGATCTTGTGGGCATAGGTGACGCCCTCGCTGTCTTGCGGCCGTGGCACCAGCGTGCCGGCTTCCAGGGCATCCAGCACGTCAGGCAGCAGCGCCGCGCCCGCTTCGGCGAGCTTGCCGTGCAGGCTGGCAAAGGTATCGTCATCGGCAATGGGCACGCGGCGCTCGGCCAGCACCGGGCCGGTGTCCAGCCCCTCCTCCATCTGCATGGCCTGCACGCCGGTGACGCGGTCGCCAGCCATGATGGCGCGCTGGATCGGCGCCGCGCCGCGCCAGCGCGGCAAGAGCGAGGCATGCAGATTGATGCAGCCATGCCGCGGCGCCTCCAGCACCGGTCCTGGCAGGATCAGGCCATAGGCCGCAACAATGGCAACATCCAGATCGAGCGCCGCGAAGGCATCCTGTTCGGCCGCGTCCCTGAGGCTGTGCGGCGTGCGCACCGGCAGGCCCAGTTGCTGTGCAAGCTCATGCACCGGGCTCTGGCGCAGCCGCTTGCCCCGGCCGGCCGGGCGCGGCGGCCGGGTATAGACACACGCGATCTCGTGGCCGCCTTGCGCCAGCGCCGACAGCGCCGCGGCGGCAAAATCAGGGGTTCCCATGAAGGCGGTGCGCAGACTCATGGCGGCGGTTTAGCGGCAGACGGCGGCAATGGCCAGAGGCCGGGCGCTCAGACCTTTTCGGTTTCCTTTTCGCGCAGGGCCTTTTGCACCTTGCGAATGGCGCGCTGGCGCTTCAGCCGCGACAGATGGTCGATGAACAGCACGCCATTGAGATGGTCCATTTCATGCTGGATGCAGACGCCATACAGCCCCTCGGCCCATTCCACCACTTCCTTGCCATGATAATCGAGATAGCGGATCTTGACCCGCCGCGGGCGCTCCACCTCTTCATAATAATCCGGCACCGACAGGCAGCCTTCTTCCCAGGGCTGCAGCTCGTCCACATCTTCCAGGATTTCCGGATTGACGAAATAGCGCGGCTGCGGCTCCTCGTCCTGTCCGGCCAGATCCATGACGATCACGCGCAAGGGCACGCCGATCTGGATTGCCGCCAGGCCAATGCCCGGCGCCGCATACATGGTCTCCAGCATGTCGTCCATGAGCGCACGAATGCTGTCATCAACCCGCTCGACCGGCTTGGAAACCTGCTTGAGCACCGGGTTGGGAACCACGAGGATGTCTCTGACCGCCATGGTGCTGACCTAGTGAGCCGCGCCGGTCCCGTCAAGCATCTGGCCTGCATGGCGAATCAGGTATAGGATGCCGGCATGCAGGAACAATTGACGAACCTTGGCGGCAATCCGGCGCTCCTGGCGGGGGCCGGGATTGCTCTTCTGCTGATGGGCGTGGCGCTGGCGCTGCTGACCAGCTGGCTGGTGCAGCGCAGCCTGCGCGCGGGCGAGGACGGCGTGCGCCAGCACCTGGCCCGGCTGATGGAGCACCAGGCGCAAATCCAGGGCGCGCTGGGGCAGATCACCCAAAGCACGCAAAGCGGCCAGAGCGCCTTGCACAAGACCCTCAATGAGCGCCTGGACGCCATGCGCAAACAGCTTGGCGACAGCCTGGAGCAAAACAGCGAAAAAACCGGTGAATCGCTCAAGACCCTGGCCGAACGGCTGGCGCTGATCGACCGGGCGCAGAAAAACATCGAAATCCTGAGCCAGGAAGTCACCGGCCTGCAGGCGCTGCTTTCCAACAAGCAGGCGCGCGGCGCATTTGGCGAGATCCAGATGCAGGACATGGTGCGCGAGTTCCTGCCGCCAAACGCCTATGCCTTCCAGGAAACCCTGAGCAATCACAACCGCGTCGACTGCCTGATCCGCCTGCCGGAGCCCAATGACAATATCGCCGTGGATTCCAAGTTTCCGCTGGAGAACTGGCGCGCCATGAACGAGGCTCCGGACGAAGCGGCCAAAAAGGCGGCGGCGCGGCTGTTCGCGGCGGCGGTCAAGAAACATGTGGACGACATTGCCAGAAAATACCTGCCGGCCGAGCGCATTGCCCGCCCGGCGCTGATGTTTCTGCCCTCCGAGGCCATTTACATGGACCTGCACACGCATTTCCCCGACCTGGTGGAAAAGAGCTTTCGCGCCGGGGTTGCCATTGTCGCGCCGACCACCTTCATGGCCACCCTGCACACCATGCGCGCGGTGATGAAAGATGCCCAGGTGCGCGAACAGGCTCATGTCATTCAGCGCGAGGTGCAGGTGCTGATGGATGATCTGGGGCGGCTCGACAAGCGCGTGCACAGCCTGGACAACCATTTCAGCCAGACCCGCAGGGATGTCGAGCAAATCCTCATCTCCACCCGCAAGCTGCTGTCGCGCGGCGAAAAGATCGGCAGCCTGCATCTGGAAGAGCCCGCAGACACTGGCGCAGACGCCAGCGCTCTGGTAGCCTCTGCGGAGACGATCACGAAAACCTGAGTTGGCACCGGACAGTGGCGTGACAGTCTGCCAGACGTCTCGAAACAGAGGAGATCATGATGAGACACCTGACCCTTTTGCTGGCCGTTCTCGCCTTTTCCGCCTGCCAGGCGCAATCGACAAGGGCGCAGCCGGATGCCAGTCCCCATGCCGATGCGGGCCCCGCCGTCTATATCGTCAACCTGCATGACGGCGATGTGGTGCATTCGCCATTCCGCGTCGTGTTCGGCCTCTATGGCTATGGCATTGCCCCGGCGGGCGTGGACCACCCCAGGACCGGCCACCACCATTTGCTGATCGACACAAAACTGGAAGGCGATGCGCTTGACTATGCCATTCCGTCGGACGCCCAGCACAAGCACTTTGGCGGCGGCCAGACCGAAACCGTGCTGAGCCTGCCGCCGGGCAAGCACACCTTGCAACTCATGCTCGGCAATTACCAGCATGTCCCGATCAAGGCAGTGCGGCCGTCAACGCCGATCACCATCACCGTCAAATAAGCGGCCTGTCCGGGCCTGAACAGGCCCGGATTCAGCCCGGCCCGGCAATCTCTGCGGCCCTTGTGATAGGTTTACATTCCTATTTTCGGGTGTATAGTCGCGCCGATTCCTCTGGCAGGTGAGAGCCATGCTGACGCACAAGCAGATTTGGCGCGCCCTGGATGTGCTGGCGGCGCGGTCCGGGCTCAGTGTCTCGGCGCTGGCGCGCAAGGCCGGGCTGGATGCCACCGCCTTCAACCCGTCCAAGCGCCACACCGCCAATGGCACGCGGCTGCGCTGGCCGTCCACCGAAAGCATTGCCAAGGTGCTGGCGGCGGCGGGCATCAGCTTCGAGGAATTTGCCGCCCTGGCCAGCGGCGGCCGACCGGGCACCCGCGCCGTGCCCCTGATCGGCCTGGCCCAGGCCGGCTCCGGCGGGTTTTTTGATGATGCCGGCTATCCCACCGGCACCGGCTGGGACGAGGTGCGCTTTCCCGGCTTTGACGGCAGCCGTGCCTATGCGCTGGAAATCGCCGGCGATTCCATGGAGCCGGTGTTTCGTGATGGCGACCGCATCGTCGTCGCGCCGGATGAAACCGTGCGCCCCGGCGACCGGGTGGTGGTGCGCACCCGCGATGGCGAGGTGATGGCCAAGGAATTGCGCCGCATGAGCGGCAAGACGGTGGAACTGGCCTCGCTCAATCCGGACTATCCGGACCGCACCCTGGAGCGCCGCGAGATCGACTGGATCGCCCGCATCGTCTGGGCCAGCCAGTAGGGTCAGGCCCAATTTGTGACAAAGTGTCACGCAAGTGTCATATTGCTGTGCAACGGGCTTGGGCCGTGGCAAAAGCGCCATGGGCGCGCCAAGGCGCCTGACGGCTGAATGGGGCAGGGTTGACGGTGAACCAGGTTTTTCTTCCTGTAGCGGCGGTGCTGCTGGCCCTGTCGGCTCTGGCGTATGGGGCCGGGCGCAAACGGGCACTGCAAAGCGCGGGCGGGCGCCGCGCCGCGCTGCATTCCCTGCCGGGATATTCCGGCGCCTGGCTGGCGCTGTGGACCGGCGCCCCGGCCTTGCTGCTGCTGTTGGCCTGGGGCCTGGCTGGCAATGCCCTGACCATGGCCCTGCTGCATCTGGCGCTGCCGGACAGCGTGCGGGACCTGCCCGTGGAAAAGCTGCAGCTGTTCTTGCGCAATGCCCGCGCCCTGGCGGACGGCGGCGCCGCCAGCGAAACCTCTGCGGCCCTGCAGGCCGCAGCGCACAGCTATGCCCGGATCGAACGCCTTCTGACCGCCGGCGTGCTGATCCTGTCGGCGCTGTTGAGTGCGGGCGGCTTTGTCTATGCACGCCGCCGCATCGGCAAAGCCTTTCGCGCCCGCAATCATGTGGAGCGGGTGATTCTGGCGGTGCTGGCCCTGAGCGCGGCCATCGCCATTCTGACCACCTTCGGCATTGTCCTGTCGCTGCTGGGCGAATCCCTGCGGTTTTTCCGCGAGGTCAGCCCGCTGGAGTTTCTGTTTGGCCTGCACTGGAGCCCGCAAACGGC
>JALWUB010000336.1 GCA_026993275.1 Robiginitomaculum sp.
GCATTGAGCCGCCGCCCGGCGCGCACGGAGCCATGGCAGGCCATGGTCGCGCATACGTCTTCCAGGCGCTCCTTGAGCGACAGCGCCGCGTCATACTGCGCCAGGTCATCGGCAAGGTCGCGCACCAGCCTCTGCGCATCCACCTGGCCCAGCAGCGCCGGGGTCTCGCGCACCGCCACCGTGGCCGGGCCAAACGCCTCGATCACCAGGCCGAGCTCGGCCAGTTCCCCGGCCCGCTCCAGCAGGCGCGCCGCCCCGGCCTCGTCCAGTTCGACGATTTCGGGCACCAGCAAGGCCTGCGCCGCCACGCCCGATGCGGCCATTTGCTGTTTCATGCGTTCATAGACCAGCCGCTCATGGGCGGCGTGCTGATCGACAATGACCATGCCGTCCGCGGTTTGCGCCACAATATAGGTCTCGTGCAATTGCGCCCGCGCCGCGCCCAGGGGCAAGGCCTGCGCCGGTGCGTCCGGCGGCTCCGGCTCCGGCTCCTCATGGCGCGCCGATGGCGCATCAAATCCGGAAAAGCGGGCGCTTTCAGCCAGCTGCGCTGGCCGCGCGCTGCCCGCCGGGCGCATGCCAAAATCGCGCTGCGGCGGGGGGGCGCCCTGCACCCGCGCCCGGCCGAGGGCGAAGCCGGCGGTGGTGGTTGCGGCCCGGTGGCCCGCCGCGGCAAGGCCATGGCGCAGCGCCCCGACGATCAGGCCGCGCACCAGGCCCGGGTCGGCAAAGCGCACTTCGGCCTTGGCCGGATGCACATTGACATCGACCTGTTGCGGCGCCAGTTCAAGATAGAGCGCCAGCATGGGGTGGCGGTCGCGGGCGAGAAAATCCGCATAGGCGCCGCGCACGGCGCCGTGCAGCAGCTTGTCGCGCACCGGGCGGCCATTGACGAACAGATACTGGTGCCGCGCCGAGGCCTGGTGATAGGTGGGCAGGCCTGCATAGCCATGCAGGCGCACCCCGTCGCGCTGCTGGTCGATGGCGATGGCATTGCTGGCAAAGTCCCGGCCCAGAATGTCATCGAGGCGTTTGAGCCGCGCCGCCATGTCATGGCCGCGGGGCGCCAGGCGCAGGCTGGTGCGGCCATCATGGGTCAGGGTAAAGCCCACATCGGGGCGGGCCATGGCCAGGCGTTTCAGGGTGTCGTTTATGGCCATGCTTTCGGCGCGCGCCGACTTGAGAAACTTCAGCCGCGCCGGCACCGCATAGAACAGGTCGCGCACCTCCACCCGGCAACCGCTCAGGCCCAGGGGCGGCGCCGGGCGCGCCTTGTGCTCCGTGCCGCCATCGACGCGCAGGCTCCAGCACGGCGCCCCGGCGGTTTGCGCCCGCAATTCCAGCCGCGCCACCGAGGCAATGGCAGGCAGGGCCTCGCCGCGAAAGCCCATGGAGCGGATGGCCAGCAGGTCCCAGTTGCCGTCCGGCCCGGGCGCCAGTTTCGAGGTGGCATGGCGCTGCACCGCCATGTGCATCTCTTCCGGGGTCATGCCATGGCCGTCATCGGCAACGACAATGCGCGCCTTGCCGCCGTCCTCGATGGCCACGTCAATGTGCTGCGCCCCGGCATCGAGGGCGTTTTCAACCAGTTCGCGGACGACACTGGCCGGGCGCTCGACCACCTCGCCGGCGGCGATGCGGTTGACGGTTTCGGGCGGCAGCAGGCGGATCGGACTCATGGCGGCGACTGTCGCGGGCGCGCACAGGGGCGTCAAGAGGGCGCAGAGGGGCGCTGTGATTGCCGCCGTGACCTGTTGCGCCAAATCCTGTTATTGAGAACCTTCTGCAAGCGCATCATCCCAAGGACCCAAAGGAGCCTGTTCATGGTCAGAACTCCGCGCCAGGGCGGACCCGATTTTTCACTGGAAAGCGCCCATCCCGGCCCGGTGTGCGGGGTCGACGAGGTCGGCCGCGGGCCGGGCGCCGGGCCGGTGCTGGCGGCAGCGGTGATTCTGGACCCCAAGGCGATTCCGGATGGCCTTGACGATTCCAAGAAGCTGCTGCCGGAACGGCGCGAAGCCCTCTATGAAGAGCTCAAGCACTGCGCCTGCATCGGCTTTGGCCTGGCCGAGCCCGAAGAGATCGACCGGATCAACATCTACCATGCCGGGCTGGTGGCCATGCGCCGCGCCGTGGCGGCACTGGCGGTGCAGCCGGCGCTGGCCTTCATCGATGGCAATCGCTGCCCTGATGGCCTGCCCTGCGAGGCCCGGCCCATCATTGGCGGCGACGGCAAGTGCCTGTCCATCGCCGCCGCGTCCATCGCCGCCAAGGTGGCGCGTGACCGGCTCATGGTCTGTGCCGACCGCCGCTATCCCGGCTATGGCTTTGCCAGCCACAAGGGCTATATGACCGCGGCCCACCGCGAGGCGCTGCGCCGCCTGGGCCCGTGCCCGATCCACCGCTTTTCGTTTGGCCCGGTGCGCGAGGCCCTGAAGGCCCGTCAGGCCGCGGCATAGCCAAACTCGCCGGCAAAGCCCCTGGCAATGCCAGGGTGTGTGCGCACCCGGTCGCGGTGATCGGCCAGCACTGGCCAGCGCGCCGTCAGCGCGTCTTCCAGCTGTCCCTCCCAGTGAATCGTCGCGGCAAGGTACAGATCGGCGAGAGACAGTGTATCGCCGGCAATGAAGGCGCTGTCTTCGAGCTGCGCAGCCACCAGGGCGTAGAGACGCAGCAGCTCTTTCACCGCCAGCTTTCGCGCCATCGCCTTGCCCTCATCGCCGCCAAAGCGTTCGGGATAGAAAATCCGCACCCAGACCGGATGCAGGCTGGCATAGGCGAAAAACAGCCACTTGAGCGCCTCCGCACCTTCCGGGCTGGCGAGATCTGGCATCAGGCCGGCGTCGGGGTGACGCGCCGACAGCCACAGATTGATGGCGCCGCCTTCGGTCAGCGCCTGGCCGTTCACCACCAGCGCCGGCACCTTGCCAAGCGGGTTGGCGGCCAGAAACGCCTCGCTTTTGCTGGCCAGATCGACGGTGATTTGCGTGTGCTCTTCGCCGGTGGCGGCAAGGGCGGCCTTGACGGCCACGGAGCAACTGGAGGGGAGGTGATAGAAATCGGTCACGGGTTTTCCTTTCGTGCACTTTGCTGAGGTGCATTGGGTCTATTCTGCGGTCTCGTAGGCGAGCATGGTCATGGCGCAGGCGTCCTCGCGCAGCGGCGCCAGCGCCTGATAGGCCTCTGAATCAAACCAGTTGCGCAGGGCGGCCATGCTGGCAAAGCGCACAATGCCGGTTGCATGCTCGTGCGGAGAATCGCCCAGCAAGGCGCCGCCAGAGCGCCCTTTCAGCACCAGTTCGCCGCCATGGGCGGCCAGGGTTTCGCCCGCGCGGCGGCCATACTCCGCCATTTTTTCCGGGTCCTTGATGCGGGCTTGTGAGACGAAAAAAGCAGCCATTGGCCTTCCTTTCTTGACAGCGTGCTTGTTTTAGACACATATGAACAAAAACAGGGTTTGGTCATTATGTCCACCCCTGTACAAAAAATATCTCAGCACAGGGATCAGGGCGCCCATGGGACGGCCAGCCAAATTTGACCGGGACCGCGCCATTGAGACCGTCATGCACGAGGTCTGGCGCCATGGCTTTGACCGCGCCTCGGTCAAGGCGCTTTCGGAAAAGCTCGGCATCACCCGGTCCAGCTTTTACAATGCCTTTGGCAACCGCGAATCCCTGTTTGCCGCGGCGCTGGAGCGCTATTTCGCTCAGGCCGAGGACCGTCCCCTGCATGAAGCCGGGCCGGGAACGCCGGTCCGGCCGATGATCACCAATGTGTTCCGCCAGATCTGCCACAGCCGCGCCAAGGACCCGGAGGCGCGCGGCTGCATGGTCGTCAATGGCGTGGCCGAGCTGTGCCCGGCCGAGGATGCGCTGGGGGCCATGCTGGCCGAGGCGCTGCTGGGCAGTCTGGAGAATATCCGGCATTTGCTGCAGCGGGCCCGGGCGCAGGGCGAGATCAGCGCGGATGTCTCGATTCCCGCTCTCGCTCTGGCGGTGCAGAACCTGATGGTTGGCCT
>JALWUB010000337.1 GCA_026993275.1 Robiginitomaculum sp.
CCACATAGGCCGGATAGCGCGTGGTATCAAACCAGAAGGGCGCATCCAGCCGTGCCTGCAAGGCCCGGCGCAGGGTCCGGTCCAGCACCGAGAACAGCGCCGGATTGGTGCCCGTGGGCAGGGATTCCCCCGGCTGCAGCGCCACGGACAGGTCCATCTTGCGCATTGCCAGTTGCGCCAGCTCCTTCAGGGCCTGCGGGTCCTTGCGGTAGGCCGTGGTGATCATCGCCACGTCCCCGGCGACACCTTCGGAAAGGCGTTTGGTCACGGTCTGCCATTGCGAATCAAAGAACATCCACAACACCGCGATCTGCATCAGCGCCACCGGCAAGGCGATGATCAGCAGCGAGCGCCGGAACAGCCCCTTGGGCGTGTAATCGCGCAGGCGGTGGCGGCGGAATACCGCCCGGCGCAGGGCCGCCATGCGCGCCGCCAGCGTGGTCATGACGGGGCCTGCGCAGTGTCCACCAGTTGCGCCAGCAGGCGATAGCCGGTGCCGCGCACGGTTTGCAGATAGAGCGGATGGCGCGGATCATCCTCGATCTTGCGGCGCAGGCGGGCAATCTGCACATCGACGGAGCGCGTGCTGACACCCGTGAGTCTGGCCAGATCATCGCGGCTGACGGCCTGTCCGGGCTGCTGCGCCAGCAGGGCCAGCAGGCGCGCCTCATTGCCGCTCAGCGGCTGCAGGCCATTGGCATTGCGCAATTCGCCGCTATGGGGGCAAAACCGCCACGGACCAAAGCCGCGCACTGCGTCATCGGGCGCGCCGGTCTCGCGGCGGCGCAAGATGGCGCCAATGCGCAACAGCAATTCCTCTGGCTCGAACGGCTTGGGCAGATAGTCATCGGCCCCGGCGCGCAATCCCTTGATGCGGTCCTGCGGTTCGCCAAGCGCCGTCAGCAGCAAGACCGGCATGGCACTGGTGCGGCGCAGGAATCCGGTCAGGCTGATGCCGTCTTCGCCGGGCATCATGATGTCCACAATCGCCAGGTCAAAGCGCATGGTCTGCATCAGGCGGCGCACCCGCGCCGCATCGGCGGCCGCAGTGACGCGATAGCCATGGCGGCGCAGATAGGTCTTGAGCAGGCTGCGGATGCGGTCATCATCGTCGATCACCAGCACATGCGCCTGTTGCTGTTCCGCCATGGCCGGGCCTCTTCCGTCTGCCGTGTCCGGCATTAAAGGTGCGCGCCCCGGCAAAAGCAAGACAGCGCGCGGCAGCGTTTGTGTTTGCGCATGTGTGCTGGTAAGCTCCGCGCCAATGAGAGGCCCGGCGGCAGGGCCTCCGCAGAGCGAGCAGATGCCATGGCCAACACCCCCATTTTTCGCCAGACCAGCGGCCAGATGTGGCTGGATGGCGCATTTGTCGATTGCGAAAAGGCCCTGATTCACGTGCAGACCCACGGCCTGCACTATGGCTCGTGCGTGTTTGAGGGCGAACGCGCCTATGACGGCAGGATCTTCAAGAGCGCCCAGCATACGCAAAGGCTGATCCGGTCGTGCGAAATCCTCGGCTTTGAACTGCCCTGGAGCCTGGAGGATATCGAGACGGCCAAGGCCGAATTGCAGGCGCGCAACGGCATTGAACAGGCCTATATCCGCCCGGTGGCCTGGCGCGGCTCGGAACAATTGGGCGTTTCGGCCTACAGCAACACCATCCGCACGGCGATCTCGATCTGGCCCATGGGCAGCTATTTTGAAGACAAGATGGCGGGCATCCGCCTGACCATTGCGGACTGGCGGCGGCCGCCGGCGGCGTGCGCCCCGGTGAAGGCCAAGGCCGCCGGGCTGTACATGATCTGCACGCTCTCCAAGCATGCCGCCAATGATGCAGGCTTCAACGATGCGCTGATGCTCGATTATGAGGGCCGCATTGCCGAGTGCACTGGCGCGCATATCTTTTTTGTCAAGGATGGGGAATTGCACACGCCGCGGCCCGACTGGATCCTCGACGGCATCACCAGCGCCACGGTGATGGAGATGGCTGCCGCGCGCAACATCCCGGTCCATGAGCGCTATATCATGCCCGAGGAACTGCCCGGCTTTTCAGAATGCTTTATCTGCGGCTCTGCCGCCGAGATCACCCCGGTGAAGGCCATCAATGACATAACCTTCACACCCGGCGAGATCAGCGCGCAGATGATCGCCGATTATGACACGCTCACCCATGGCGGGCGCCTGGACTGACCCCGGATTTTGGCAGGCTCAGGCGGCGCGGGCCGGGGCCTTGTCCTCCAGGCCGCGGGCATTGAGCTTGTCCAGAAGATAATCCAGTTCGTCGCGCGGCAGGCCCTGAAAACTGGTCAGCACGCGTTCGATCATGCGCCTGGTGAAGCGGCTGCGGTCGTCCTTGCCGCCGTCATAGTCCATTTCATGATAAATATCGACCGCCACGCGAAACGCCGGATAGAGCCGCTGCGGCAGGCCGGCGCGTTCAAATATGGCGCGCAGGCCCAGCGGCCCGGCGTCATGCACCATCAGCCAGGTGCGCGCATGCGGCACCCCGGCGAGTTCGGCCAGGGCCCATTCGACAAAGCGGATATGGCCCAGGCACAGGCCGCGCATGATCAGGGACGGGCCGAGCCGTCCGTTGAGGTGCAATTGCTGCACAAAGCGGCGCATGTCCGAGGTCTGCCCGGCCTGGTCAAGCAGGTCGATGGTGGCCCGCTCGCGCGTGCCCTCGGCCAGTTCCACCGCCAGCTGCGGCGGCAGTTCGTGACGCTTGACCAGCCGGTTGAGGGCTTCGCCGCTGACCAGGGCCACCAGTTTTTCACTGACATGCAGGGGCAGTTCCTTGCGGTCGATCAGGGCGTCGGTGACTTTGGCGCTGTCGCCGAAGCGGCGCAGCGTGGCCTCATAAGCCTCCTTGTCGAATTCGGCGCCGTCATTGCGCGCGGCAATGGCGACGGCGGGCTCGCGGGCTTCCCTGGTGATCACCTCGACCACCGGGGCGGAGACGGTCTTGCGGCTGGCCACCGCCGCCTGGCGCAAGGGCGCGCCGGAGCGGACAATGTCGATCAGGTCGTCATCGTCCAGCACCGGGGAAAAGGAGATCACCGGCAAGGCGATGGAGTCGATATCCTGCGCCAGCTTGACGGCGATATGGTGCGGCAGATGCGGCGAGTTTTTCAGGGTCACGGCAAGCGAGCGGCGCACCAGTTCGGCCGTGTCCCTGGCCAGGATTTCCATGATGGCCTCGGCGCTGCGGCGCTCTTCGCGCGACAGCGGCGCACGGTCGATGACGCGGCAGATCTTGTGGGCGGCGATGGCCCGCTCCTCATCATTGCCGCCCTTGACGAGGCGGCGCACATCATCCTGGGTGAGGCGGGGGCGCATGGCGGAAACGGACATGGGTCATTCCTTGTGGCAGCACAACAGGCCATCACAGTGTCGCGCGTCATGCTTAATGAAAGCTTGCGATTGTTGTTAAACCTGCACGCCGCTGATGCTGCGGCGCTGGCTGCCGGTGTCCGCATCAGGGGCGGCGGGGGCCGAGAACTCGGACAGAATCTGGATAATGGCCGGGGTCAGGCGCAAGACCGGCGCGCCAAAGGCGCGCCCGCCCGGCGCACGTGCCGGCCCAAACGCCAGGCCCGAAGCGCTGCGGATCACGCCTGGCTCCGGCCCCAGGCGCGGCGCGCCTGCCGGTGCCGCATGATCCGGCTCATGGGCGGATTTGAGCGCCGCCAGCACCGTGCGCACGGTGCGCGGCCCGCCCTTGGGGGTGTAAAAGATCGCCCTGTTGGCATGGGCGGCATCGGGAAACAGTTTCGCCGCCTGGGCACCGGGTGTGACCGCGGCGGCATTGATCAGCTGTGCCGCTTTGCCTGCACCGAGAAAGTGCGCCACATAAAGCTCGGCCTCTTGCGGCGCCCGGCCCAGATGCTGGCGCAGGATGCGGGCATTCTCGCGCGTCAGTTCACCGGCCATTTTCGCCGACACGTCCGGATCAAGGCGCAAATCGAGAATGTGGCGGCGCGCCTTCGGGTCGGCAACAACC
>JALWUB010000338.1 GCA_026993275.1 Robiginitomaculum sp.
CGGTGGCCAGCACCACGGTCAGATAGCGGGTGTACTGGTTGATCTGCTTGCGCCCGGTCTCCCCCTCCTTTTTCAGCGCCTCCAGCGCCGGCACGCTGGTCTGCATCAACTGCATGATGATCGAGGCTGAAATGTAGGGCATGACATTGAGGGTGAAAATGGCCAGGCGGCGGATGGCGCCGCCCGAGAACATGTTCATCATCCCCAGGATGCCGCCCTGGGAGTTCTGGAAGAACTGCGCATAGGCATCGAGATTGATGCCGGGAATGGGAATATAGGTGCCGATGCGATAGACGATCAGGGCGCCCAGCGTGAACCACAGACGCTTTTGCAGCTCCTTGGCCTTGCCAAAAGCGCCAAGGTTCATGTTCGCGGCAAGCTGTTCAGCGGCTGATGCCATGATGTGCTGTTCCCGGATCAATCAGGGCAGGCCAAGCGGCCCGCCGGTTCAGTCGTCTTTCGCCGCAGGCTTTGCCGCCACCAGCGTCACCGTGCCGCCCGCCTTTTCCACAGCCGCAATGGCCGCCTTGCTGGCGCCCGTGACGCTGAGATCAAGTTTGGCCTTCAAGGTGCCTTTTGCAAGCAGGCGGATGCCATCGCGCTTGCGCCGCACCACACCGGCAGCCACCAGGGCGTCTTCGTCCAGCGGCTTTTTGGCGTCAAGCTTCTTGGCGTCGATGGCCGCTTGCAGCTTGCCAATGTTCAGCTCCGCATAGCGGGCCTGGTTGTGCGGCGTAAATCCGCGCTTGGGCAGGCGCATGTAAAGCGGCATCTGGCCGCCCTCAAAGCCGTTTATGGCGACGCCAGAGCGGGACTTCTGCCCCTTGACGCCGCGCCCGGCGGTCTTGCCCTTGCCCGAGGCCGGGCCACGGCCCACGCGGGTGCGGGCGGTGGTGGCGCCGGGATTATCGCTCAGTTCGTTCAGTTTCATGTTCTGCTCCAAAAGGGCCGCGCAGTCACGCGCCCTCTTCCACAATGCTGACCATGTGCGCAACCTTGGCAATCATGCCGCGCACGGCGGGCGTATCCTCCAGGGTGCGCACCTTGCCGATGCGGCCAAGGCCAAGCCCGGTCAGGGTCTGGCGCTGATCGGCCGGGCGGCGGATAGCGCTGCCGGTCTGGCGGATGGTAACGGTTTTCTTCTTGGCCATGGGTCTTGTCCTCAGCTTTCCGCAGCAATGGCTTCAGGCGCGGCGCTGGCGCCGTCCTGGCGCCGCGACACCAGATCGGAAACCTTCTTGCCGCGCTTGGCCGCCATGGCGCGGGGGCTGCGCTGCTGGCGAAGGGCATCAAAGGTGGCCCGCACCATGTTGTAGGGATTGGACGAGCCCAGGCTTTTCGCCACCACGTCCTGCACGCCCAGCATTTCCAGTACGGCACGCATGGGGCCGCCGGCAATGACGCCGGTGCCCGGAGGCGCGGCCCGCAGCAGGACCTTGCCGGCGCCATGGTGGCCCTTGCCATCATGATGCAGGGTGCGGCCTTCGCGCAGGGGCACCCGGATCAGGGTCCTGCGGGCCTCTTCCGTGGCCTTGCGAATGGCTTCGGGCACTTCGCGCGCCTTGCCATGGCCAAAGCCGACCCGGCCCTTTTCATCGCCAACCACAACCAGTGCGGCAAAGGAGAAACGGCGCCCGCCCTTGACCACGGCGGCAACCCGGTTGATGAAAACCAGGCGGTCGGAAAACTCATCCTTTTCGCGTTCGTCGCGGCGTCCACGTTTTTCGTTACGGCCTGCCATAATATATCCTCAGAATTTCAGGCCGCCGTCACGCGCGGCTTCCGCCAGCGCCTTGACGCGTCCGTGATAAATGTATCCGCCGCGATCAAACACGACGGCGCTGACACCGGCTTTCCTGGCGCGTTCGGCAATCAGCTTGCCAACAGCGCCCGCCGCTTCGGCCGTTCCCGGCGCCTTGATCTTGGCGCCCTTCTCCAGGGACGACGCCTGCGCCAGCGTGGCGCCCTTGGTGTCGTCGATGACCTGCGCGTAGATATACTTGTTGGAACGGAAAACCGACAGGCGCGGCAGACCGCCGGCCCGTTTCTTCAAACGCGTGCGCGTGCGCGCAGCGCGTTTTTTCATTTTGATGCGCGGCTCTTTCATGACTATTTCTTCTTGCCTTCCTTGGAACGGACAAATTCGCCAACATAGCGCACGCCCTTGCCCTTGTAGGGCTCTGGCGGGCGGTAGCGGCGCAGTTCCGCGGCGGTTTGACCAACCGCCTGCTTGTCTATGCCGGTCACGACGATCTGTGTCGGCTTGGGTGTGGCCAGCGAAACGCCAGGGCGCGGCGTATAGTTGATTTCGTGGCTGAAGCCCAGTTGCATGACAATGTCATTGCCCTTCATCTGGGCGCGATAGCCCACGCCGCGCAACTCAAGCTCTTTTTGAAAGCCCTTGGTGACGCCTTCGACCAGATTGGCGGCCAGCGAGCGCTGCAGGCCCCACATGGCGCGGGCGCGTTGCGTGTCATTGGCCGGGCTGACCGTCAGCACATTGTCCTTGAGCGTCACCTTGACGTCATCGACAAAGCGCATGGATAGTTCGCCCTTGGGCCCCTTGACCGTGAAATCATGGCCATTCAGGCCGGCGCTGACCCCTGCGGGGATCTCGACCGGTTGTTTGCCAATTCGTGACATGGCGTACCCCTAACTGACCTGGCAGAGAATTTCGCCGCCAACATTGTGCTCGCGGGCCGCATTGTCCGACATCACACCCTTGGGGGTGGAGACAATGGCAATGCCAAGCCCGTTGCGCACGCGCGGCAGGTCTCTGACCGAGGAATAAACCCGGCGGCCCGGCTTGGAGACCCGCTTGATCTCCGAAATGACCGGTTCGCCCTCATAATACTTAAGCTCGATCTCGAAGCTGGAAAAGCCATCCTGCTCGATTTCCGCATATCCGCGGATATAGCCTTCGTCCTCAAGCACATCGAGAACGCGCTTGCGCAATTTCGACGCCGGCGTCACGGTCTTGCCGCGGCGGCGCATCAAGGCATTGCGGATGCGGGTGAGCATATCGCCCAATGGATCACTGATCGCCATTCATGCCTCCCTACCAGCTTGACTTGGTGACGCCCGGAACCTGGCCTTCATTGGCCAGTTCGCGCAGGGCGATCCGGGACATTCTGAACTTGCGGTAATAGCCGCGCGGGCGCCCGGTCAGCTCGCAGCGATTGCGCACCCGTGTCGGGGCGGAATTGCGCGGCATTTCCGAAAGCTTGATCTGCGCCGCAATGCGTTCCTCGATCGGCAAGTCCTGATTGCGGGCGATGGCTTTCAGCCGCGCCCGCTTGGCCTCATACCGCGCTGCCAGGCGGATACGTTTCTTGTTGCGTTCAATGGCACTCTTTTTAGCCATTAAGTGGTCCTCCAGTCGCGGGACAATACCCGCATTCCCTGATGCGTCAGCCCGATTTGCCCCGGAAGGGGAAATTGAACTCTGCCAACAGGGCTTGAGCTTCATCATTGGTTTTCGCCGTTGTGCAAACGGTGATATCCAGACCCCGGATCTGGTCGATCTTGTCGTAGTCGATCTCGGGAAACACGATCTGTTCCTTCAGGCCGAGGCTGTAATTGCCCCTGCCGTCAAAACTCTTGGAACGCAGGCCGCGAAAATCGCGCACCCGCGGCAAGGCGATGTTGATCAGCCGGTCCAGGAATTCATACATGCGGTCGCGCCGCAGCGTCACCTTGGCGCCGATTTTCATGCCTTCGCGCAGCTTGAACCCGGCAATGGATTTCTTCGCCACGGTGGGCACCGGCTTTTGCCCGGCAATGCGTTGCAGGTCGTCCATCACGGACGCGATCTTCTTGGAATCCTGCACCGCTTCGCCAGCACCGATATTGATGACGATCTTGTCCAGGCGCGGCACCTGCATGGGGTTCGTATAGCCGAATTTCTTGACCAGCGCATCGCGAATGACCTCGCGATACCGGGTTTTCA
>JALWUB010000339.1 GCA_026993275.1 Robiginitomaculum sp.
TGCAAAAGGTGGACGGGGTGCAATCGGTCAAGGTTGATTTTGACAGCAAGACCGCCAGCGTCACCTTTGACCCGGCAAAGGCCAGCGCCGCAGACATCGCTGCGGCGTCCACCAGGGCAGGCTATCCGGCCCACCCGTCATCCAACTAGGGGACAAACCCATGTCAGACTGTTGCAAGGCTGCCGCCGGCAAGGACGGCGCAGAAGGCTTTGATGTGGCCGTTATTGGCGCCGGCTCGGCCGGGTTTTCCGCCGCTATAACCGCCGCCGGATCGGGCGCGAACGTGGCGCTCATCGGCCATGGGCTGATTGGCGGCACCTGCGTCAATGTGGGCTGTGTGCCCTCCAAGGCCTTGATTCGCGTTGCCGAAGCCCTGCACCAGCCCGAAGCCGCCATGCAACGCTTTGCCGGGGTCAGGGCCGCGGCCAGCCTTGAGGACTGGATGGCTGTGCAGCGCCAGAAACAGGCGCTTGTCGATGATCTGCGCAAGGCAAAATACGAGGACCTTCTGGCGCAATATGCCAACATCACCTATATGGCGGGCAGGGCGCATTTTGAGGCGGACGGCACCCTTTGCGTTGATGGCACGCCCGTGCAGGCGGGCAAGATCATTCTCACCACCGGATCCCATGCCGCCGTGCCGCCCATAGCGGGCCTTGATGATGTGCCCTGGCTGGATTCCACCGCCTTGCTGGAACTGGAGACGCTGCCGCAATCCCTGATCATTGTCGGCGGCGGGTTCATTGGCTGTGAGCTTGCGCAAATGATGGCCCGCTTTGGCGTCACGGTGACCATTGTCTGCCGTTCGCGCCTGTTGCCGCAATCGGAACCGGAAATCAGCGCCGCCTTGCAGGAGGTGTTTGCAGACGAGGGCATTACAGTTGAATGCGGGCTGTCCTACCAGGCCGTGCGGCGCAGCAAGGACGGCATCATGGTGGCCTTTGAGCGCGATGGCGAAAGCCACAGCGTGAGCGCGCAAACCCTCGTCCTGGCCACGGGCCGCGCACCCAATACGGCGGGCATGGGCCTTGCGGACGCAGGCATCACGCTGGACCGCCGCGGCGCCGTGCAGGTGGATGCGCACATGCGCACCAGCCGCGCCGGGGTTTATGCCGCGGGCGATGTCACGGGCCGGGATCAGTTTGTCTATATGGCCGCTTATGGCGCCAAGATTGCCGCCAGAAATGCGCTGGGCGATGATCTGGTCTATGACAATACCGCCATGCCCGCGGTCACCTTCACCGACCCGCAGGTGGCTGGCGTCGGCCATACCGAAAAGAGCGCCAAGGCAGCGGGGATCAACGTAAAAAGATCCATTTTGCCGTTGTCCGCCGTGCCCCGGGCGCTGGCGGCGCGTGATACGCGCGGGCTCATCAAGCTCGTCGCCGATGCGGATACCGACCGGCTCATTGGCGCGCACATCATGGCAGCGGAAGCCGGCGATTCCATCCAGAGCGCGGCGCTGGCCATCAAGGCGCAGATGAGCGCGGCCGATCTGGGCGCGGCAATCTTCCCCTATCTGACCATGGTGGAAGGGCTGAAGCTGGCGGCGCAAACCTTCGACATGGATGTGGCCAAGCTGTCGTGCTGCGCTGGCTGATCAGGCACGCAAGGCCCTTTGCCGGCCTGGCCAGTGCAGGCCGTCCAGCGGCCGGGAGAGGACGAACCAGACCGCGGCGCTGTAGACCGCCAGCTCGGCAAATTCATCAAAGCCGAAAAAGTCGCCCGGATGGGCAATGCGGCCAGCCATGAACACCATGAGAGCAGCGCCAAAGAGTGCCCCCGGCCACAACAGGATGCGCCGGATGTAGCCGCTCAGCCCGCTCCAGCCCCGGCTGGCGACAACACTGGCCAGCAAGGCCGCCCCGCCAGCGAGAGCGCCCAGCACCATGGCCTTGCGCAGCACATGTTCCAGCCCGAAGGCATTGTGCAGCGCCATTTCATGATAGGGGTTGTGGTCGGCGAAAAGGGGCAGCGGCGCATAGCCCAGATAGGGCTGGGCCCAGTCTATCTCTTCCATGGCCAGCACGAAAAATCCCGCGGCCGCCAGCAGGCGCAGCCAGCGGCCGCTGGCGCCCTTGCGCACCGCCAGCACCAGCGCGCCGCCGAGCAGCACCGCAAATTGCAGCCATTCCACGAGGCTTTCGTTCAGATCGACATCCAGCATGAAACAGATTTGCGCGGCCAGGCCGAGCGCCAGTGCCAGACCCAGGCTCAGGGCGAGCCCGGCGGCGGCGAGCCTGGCCAGGTCGAGCCAGAGCGAAGGGCTGGTCTTGTCATCAAGGTGCATCTGTCCGGTCATTGTCTCATTCCGGGATTGCGGGGTTTCATAATGCTGTCACTTGCAACGTCCATGCCGCAGGGCGTACAACCATCGCCTGGTTGCCCGTTGAGGAGAGTTCCCATGCACCATCTGTTTCATCGCCGTGACATCATCAAGGCCGCTGCCGCCATGACCGGCGCGTCCTTGCTGGCCCGGCCCTTGCTGGCGGCTGCGACCGGCCACGGCTTCACCCACGGGGTGGCCAGTGGTGATCCGGATGCGCACTCGGTGGTGTTGTGGACGCGCTATGTTGGCGAAGGGAGCACGCCGCTGACCTGGGAAGTGGCCCGCGATGCGGGTTTTCGGTCCATCATGCAAAAAGGCACGGTCAAGGCCGCAGCAGAGGCCGATTACACGGCCAAGGCCATTGCCGATGGCCTGCCTGCGGGGCAGTGGTTCTATTACCGCTTTACCGCCCCCGATGGCAGCCGTTCCGAGATTGGGCGCAGCCGCACCCTGCCAGAAGGGCCGGTGTCCGCGATGAAGCTGGCGGTGTTTTCCTGCTCCAACCTGCCATTTGGCTATTTCAACGCCTATGCCCATGCGGCGGCGCAGAATGATTTTGATCTGGCGGTGCATCTGGGCGACTATTTCTACGAATACCCGGTTGGCACCTATCCTTCGAAAGACAAGTCCGTGCCCGGGCGTCATTTGCAGCCAGAACACGAATTGATCAGCCTTGCCGACTACCGCCTGCGCTACAACACCTACCGCATGGACCCGGACTTGCGCACCCTGCACCGCAATTATCCGATGATCAGCATCTGGGACGATCACGAGATCGCCAATGACTGCAATCATGACGGCGCGCAAAATCACGACCCGGCCACGGAAGGCTCCTGGGAGGCCCGCAAGGCCGCCGCGCGCCAGGCCTATTTCGAATGGCTGCCCATGCGCGGCGATCTGTTCCGCCGCTATGACTTTGGCGATCTGGCCAGCATGTTCACCCTTGATACCCGCTTGCAGGGGCGGACACCGCAGCTTGACTATGCCGATGTGCTCAAGGACGTGGACCAGAGCGATCCGGCGGCCATTGCCGCGGCCCTGGCCGCGTTTCGCGACGGCCCCTGGAGCGACCCCAAGCGCGCCATGATGGGACCTGGCAAGGAAGCCTGGCTGAATGCGGCCATGGCGGACTCCAGACGGTCTGGCCGCCCCTGGCAGGTGCTGGCCCAGCAGGTGCTGGTCGGGCGCACCTATGCCCCGGCGGCACTGGCCAGGGCCCTGCCGCCGCAAACCCCGGGCTGGCTGCGGGCCAGGGTGCAGGGCGCCGTGCTGGCCGCCTCGGTGGGCCTGCCGCAAAGCACCGACGCCTGGGCCGGGTATCCGGCGGCGCGGACGCGGCTGGTGAACGGCCTGCGCGAAAATTGCAACAACGCCGTGGTGCTGGCGGGCGACAGCCACAATGCCTGGGGCAGCAATCTTTACGCCGGCGGCGAGTTCAAGAGCGGCGCCCGCCCGGCGGCGGTGGAATTTGGCGGCCACAGTGTCTCTTCGCCCGGCCTGGAGGGCTATTTCCCCATCCCCGAGGACCAGCTCGCCCAGGCCCTGATCGATTCAAGCCCGGAACTGGTCTGGGCCCGCACGGCCGGGCGCGGCT
>JALWUB010000340.1 GCA_026993275.1 Robiginitomaculum sp.
GGTGCGCTGGCCATCTTGGTTTCTTTTTTCACAATAATCCTCATTGTCTGGGTTAACGGGCCAGCGAAGCGGCCACGGGGAGGGGTGCAGAGCGCCCGGCATTGTCGGCAATGCGCAGCCGCGCCTGCGGCAGCATGGGAAATGTCACGATCGACACCTCCCACAATTCGATTTCGAGAAGCTCGCGCCCGCTGGCGCTCTTGCGCTCGCGGATGGTGCGAAAGCCAATGGAAAGCCCGTCTATGGCGCCGCGGCTGACCAGCGCAAAGGCGGTGCGCCCGACCGGGCCGTCGGCAAACAGGCGGCCGCGCACATAAAGCCCGCGCGCATCCTCGCGGATCGAATCCCACACCCCCACCGGCTCACTGGCCTGGTGCTGAAACAGCATGCGGATGCCGCGTGCGCCGCGGCTCAGCAGGGATGCAGCAAACGCGCCACGGCGCACAAGGTCCGAGGCCAGGTCGCGCTGATCGAACAGGGAGGCATAACCTTCAATGCGGAGACTGTTTTCTTTCATATCTGTAATACTTCCCTGCATATGTGTATTTGTTTTCCGCCCCGGACAGGCGTTCAACGGTCCAGGCGTTTTTCGATCCGCTCCAGCGCAATGCGCGCCTGCGCCATCTGCTCTTCCATCCGGGCCAGGCGCTCGCTGATGGCCGACAATTTGCCGGTGCGCTGCTCCAGCTGGTTGATGCGCTCCGCAGCGGCCCCGGCCCACAGCAAGGCAGCAGCGCTTTGCAGCACCACGGTCAGGATCAGGGCCAGGCTGATATGTGTTTCAACGCGCCGCACCGGGGCGGAACCGGTCTGTGTGGTCATGGGTCTTGTCCGTCTCCGGCCCCGGCCAGACCGGCCAGGGCGCGCTTTTGCGCATCGCTGAGAAAATCTGCCTTGGAAAGGCGCTCCCAGCGGGCGCCGATATCCTCGCTCAGGGCCGGGATCGTCCCCTCTTGCGCCTGTATCGCCACCGGGTGCCCGGCCCAGGGCGACAGCCAGTTTTCCAGGGCGCGCGCGGTCTTGCGCACCAGCGGCAGCACCGTTTGCCGCCAGAATGCCAGATTGGCCTCGCGGTAATTGGAATAGGTGTTGTCGCCCGGAATGCCGAGCAGCATGGGCGGCACGCCAAAGGCCAGCGCGATTTCCCGCGCCGCGGCATTGCGCGATTGCAGGAACTCCATGTCGGCCGGGGCATGGGCCATCGGCTTCCACTCCAGCCCGCCCTCGAGCAGCATCGGCCGCCCGGCATTCTGGCTGCCCTGATAGACATCGCCAAGCTCGGCCTTGAGGCGCTCGAACTGCTCGTCGCTGAGCCGTTCGGCGCCATCTGACGACAGCACCAGCGCGCCGGAGGGCCATGCCGCATTGTCCAAAAGCGCCTTGTTCCACTTGGCGCCGGCATTGTGAATGTCCACGGCGAAGGCGGCGGCCTCCAGGGGGCTCTGGCCGTAATAATCATTGGTGGGGCTGAACAGCCGCATGTGCAGCACCGGGCTGCGCGGCGCCTGGGCACTGCGCGAAAAGCGCACCTTGCGCCCGCCAGCGCTATATTCCCACCCGCCCGGCCTGCCGCCTGTGCCGGGCACCACGCGCATGCGGTCCGGGCGCAGCGCATACAGTTCGCGCACTGCGCCATCCAGCGCCACCGCCTCCAGATAGCCATTGCCCGAGAGCAGCAGATAGCCAAAATGCGCCTCCAGCAGCTCGGCCGCATCCTGATCGGCATTGGGCTGTTGCAACAGCGCCCCGATCGCCAGATCATCCGCCTGCAAGGGCACCGAGGCCGCCGCCTCGGCGATCATGCGCACGGCACGGTAGACAATGGCATTTTGCGCAAAGCCCTCCCGCGCCAGCGCCAGATAATCACGCGGCGTCCACGCCGCCTGGCCCTGCATGGACAGCGCCACCAGGGACCTGGCCGCGCTGGCCTTGCGCTCCGGCGGGCGCAGGAATTTTTCTGCAAAAGACAACAGCATGGGCACCTCACAATAAGGCCCGCAGGCGCGGGCCGTGTTTCACATCAACAATCAGGGCCGTAATCGCCCAGACCAGCGCATCGACGCGGTCCGGGCTTTTGCCCGCACCATCGCCAATGGCGCCAAAGGCGCACATCTGATCCTCAAGCGCGGCAAAATGCCCGCCATGATGCACCCGCCTTTGCGCATAGAGGGCGGCCACGGGGGCGGCCCGCACATGCTTGCCGCGGCTGGCATGCACCAGCTTGACCGGGGCGCCGGCATTGGCCAGCCCCAGCACCGTGCGCACCATTTCGCCGCCCTGATTGGCCTCGGCGACAATCATGTCGGCCTCATAATCGGCATAGGCTTGCATGACCGCGCGCGCCCAGTGCTCCGGGCGCAAGCCCTGCACAGTGCGATCGGCCAGCACCCAGGCATGGGCAAGACCGCCCAGCCGCGCCCGGCCGGCAGCAATGATGCCGCATTCGGCCGCGCCCGCGCCCGCACTGGCGGGCGGGTCAACGGCAATGACAATCTGCTCCAGCTCCGGCGGGTCCGGATCAAAGGCCTGGGCGAGCATGGCCCGCCCCCACAAGGCCCCTTCCGGGTCGTCAATCAGTTCGCCATCCAGCTCCTGGCGCCCCAGAACGGTGCCGCCATAACGCTGTTCCACCTCATCCAGAAAGGCCTTTGGCAACACCCTGTTGTCGCGTGTGCGCGCCCGGCTGACCGCGGTGGACGCATCAGCCAGCATGCGCCGCAAGGGCGCGATGGGCCGCGGCGTCGTGGTCACCACCGCGCGCGGCGCATCGCCCAGGCGCAGGCCAAAGCGCAGCATGTCCCAGGTCTGCTGCACATGGGTCCAGCTGCAGAACTCGTCGCACCAGGCGCCGTCAAATTGCGGCCCGCGCAAGGAATCCGGGTCCTCGGACGAAAACACATGAGCCACCGCGCCATTGGGCCAGACCAGGCGCCGCCGGGACGCGGAAAACCTTGGCCTGAAGCCCGGCCTGCTGCACCGGCGCAGGCCGGATTCGCCTTCTATCATCACCTCGCGGGCATCCAGCAGGGTCGGCGCAACCAGCGCCAGCCTGCGGCAGCGCGCTCCAGACAGCGGGCTTGTGCCCTCCACCTGCGCCCTGATCCACTCGGCGCCCGCACGGGTCTTGCCGCTGCCGCGGCCGCCCAGCAACAGCCAGGTCTTCCACGCCCCCTGCGGCGGCAACTGGTTGGCACGCGCCCAGAACGGCCAGTCCTGCAGCAGAAACCGCACATGGGCAGGCGGCAGGCCGTGCACGAATGCCCTGATCTTTTCCGGCCCCAGGCGGGCAACAATTTCCGCCCGCCACAAGCGGGAATGCACTGACAAGGGCATACTCCTTCGAGAGCCGCCCTTCTCCCGTCTGCCTGATGAGCAGGATTGCCGCCCCCTGGCCGCAATTCCTGACCGTGCCTGAACACTACACGGCCAGCGTCACCATTGGATATCCTTGCGCAAGGCCCGTCACTGGCCCCGCCTTTTCAAGGGCGTGAGAAATCCCGCGCCGGGGACAGGGCCGGCCTTATGCCCCTTTGCAGCGTTATGCATCGCCCGGTTCCGGCCACTCGACGAGATAATGCTCGATCTCTCCGGGGTCGATTTCAAGCTCGCTGATGGTGCGTCCGCGCACCGACATGCCGGCTTCATGGATACTGTCCTGGCGGCCGCTGACCAGCGGGTGCCAGGGCGGCAGATCATAGCCCTCATGGATCAGCCGGTAGGCACAGGTTCTGGGCATCCAGTCCAGTGACGCCAGCGTGTCCGGGGTCAGGCGCACGCAATCGGGCACGCGGGTGCAGCGATGGGCATAATCGGTGCAGCGGCAGCTCTCGCCATCAAACAGCCGGCATGCGACATTGGTGTCTTCCACGGTGCCGCCGTCTTCATCCTGCAAGCGGATCATGCAGCATTTGCCACAGCCG
>JALWUB010000341.1 GCA_026993275.1 Robiginitomaculum sp.
TCCCCTGGAACTTCCCCTTCCTGATGCTGGCCTGGAAAATTGCCCCGGCCCTGGCCGCGGGCAATACGGTGGTGCTCAAGCCTGCCGAGTTCACCCCGCTGACAGCGCTTTTCTTCGCCCAATTGTGCGAAGAGGCCGGACTGCCCGCCGGTGTGGTTAACATTGTCACCGGCGCGGGCGACACCGGCGCTGCTCTGGTGGCCCATGAAGGCGTTGCCAAGATCGCCTTTACCGGCTCCACCGAGGTTGGCAAGCTCATCCGCCAGGCGACAGCCGGAACCGGCAAGAAGCTGACCCTGGAACTGGGCGGCAAGTCGCCCTTCATCGTCTTCGAGGATGCAGACCTGGACAGCGCCGTGGAGGGGCTGGTGGACGCCATCTGGTTCAATCAGGGCCAGGTCTGCTGCGCCGGCTCGCGGCTGCTGGTCGAAGAGGGCGTGGCCGATGTGCTGATAGCCAAGATCAAGGAGCGCCTGGCGCACTTTCGCATTGGCGACCCGCTCGACAAGGCCATGGACATGGGCGCGATCATCGACCCGTGCCAGTGCCAGCGTATCGAAAAGCTGGTGCAGCAGGGCGTTGATGAGGGGGCGCAGGTCTGGCAGCCCGATGTGCCTCTGCCCAAGACGGGCTGTTTCTACCCGCCAACGCTTTTGACCAATGTCAGCCCGGCCAATATCGCCGTGCGCGAGGAAATCTTTGGCCCGGTACTGACCGTCATGACCTTCCGCTCGCTCGCCGACGCCGCCGTGCTCGCCAACAACACCCGCTATGGCCTGGCCAGTTCCATCTGGTCTGAAAACATCAACCGGGCGCTGGAAATGGCGGCCCTGATCAAGGCCGGGGTGGTCTGGGTCAACACTGCCAACCAGTTTGACGCCGCCTGCGGCTTTGGCGGCTATCGCGAATCCGGCTTTGGCCGCGAGGGCGGCCGCGAGGGCATGTTCGAATATCTCAAGCCCCGCCGGGACTGGGCGGAAAAGGGCGATGTTGTCATCCCCGCGCCCGAGCCGGCCGGCAAGCCGGAAAAGCCGGGCTTTGCCGCCATAGACCGCACCCCCAAAATGTATATTGGCGGCAAGCAGGCGCGCCCCGATGGCGGCAACACCATGGTCATTCTCAACGCCAAAGGCGAGATCGCCGGGCGCGTTGGCAAGGGCAATCGCAAGGACATCCGCAATGCCGTCGAAGCCGCCCATAAAAGCCCGGGCTGGGCAGCGCGCACTGCCTATAACCGGGCGCAGATTCTCTATTACATCGCCGAAAACCTGAGCGTTCGCGCAGACGAATTTGCCGCGCGCCTGCGCGATCTGACCGGTGCCAGCCGGGCCAAAGCCGCAAAAGAGGTGGAGACCGCCATCAGCCGCCTGTTCTCCTATGGCGCCTGGGCCGACAAGTATGACGGCCAGGTGCACACGCCGCCGGTGCGCAATGTGGCACTCGCGGTCAAGGAGCCCATCGGCGTCATGGGCGCCGTGTGCCCGGATGCTGCGCCGCTGCTGAACTTCGTTTCGCTGATGGCCCCCATCATCGCCGTGGGCAACCGGGTGGTGATGATCCCCTCCGAGCGCTACGCCCTCATCGGCACGGACTTCTATCAGGTGCTGGAAACCTCCGACGTGCCGCCCGGCGTGGTCAATATCGTCACCGGCGCGCGCGACGAGATGGCCAGGGTGCTGGCCGAGCACGATCAGGTCGATGCGCTGTGGTATCACGGCAGCGCCGAAGGCGCCGCCATGGTGGAACGGCTTTCCATTGGCAATCTGAAGCGCACCTGGGTCAATTACGGCAAGCCGCGCGACTGGCTTGACGTGCACACCGGGGAAGGCCGCCGCTTCTTGCGCGAGGCCACCCAGGTCAAGAACATCTGGCTGCCCTATGGGGATTGAAATCGAATATGCGCGCTGTTCCGGCGCAAGCCGGAATCCAGACCCGGTTTTTCAACAGGATGCCGAGCAATACCGGAGGCTTTGCCTTCCCGTGTCACCCCGGAAATTTCGCCAGAAATTATCCGGGGTCCATGAGGATGCGCGGCCAGGGCAATGGATCCCGGACAGCCTGACGGCTTCCGGGATGACACAAGAGAGCGGAGGGCCTTTCTGATGCTGCCCCAGGAACTCATCCGCGCCAAGCGCGACGGCAAGGCGTTGCGCCCCGAAGACATTGCCGCCTTCGCCGCTGGCATTGCCGATGGCACGATCAGCGAAGGCCAGATTGCCGCCTTTGCCATGGCCGTGTTTTTCAATGGCATGAGCCGCGAGGAATGCGTGGCGCTGACCTGCGCCATGCGCGATTCCGGCGCCGTCATGGACTGGCGCCAGGCGGGCGTTGAGCGGCCAGTGCTGGACAAGCATTCCACCGGCGGCGTTGGCGACAATGTCTCCCTGATGCTGGGGCCGATGGCGGCGGCGGCAGGTCTGGCGGTGCCGATGATCTCCGGGCGCGGCCTCGGCCATACCGGCGGCACGCTCGACAAGTTCGAATCCATTCCCGGCTATCAGGCCGTCCCCGACCAGGACACCTTCATCCGCGTGGTCCGGGATGTGGGCTGCGCCATTATTGGCCAGACGGCGGCGCTGGCCCCGGCGGATGCACGCTTTTACGCCACCCGCGATGTGACCGCGACAGTGGAATCGGTGCCGCTGATCACCGCCTCCATCCTCTCCAAGAAGCTGGCCGAAGGCCTGGATGGGCTGGTGCTCGATGTCAAATGCGGCAATGGCGCCTTTGCCTCTGATGAAGGCTTTGCCCGCGAACTGGCGCAAAGCCTGGTCGCGGTCGCCAGCGGTGCCGGGGTGCGCACCAGCGCGCTGCTGACCGACATGAACCAGCCGCTGGCCAGTGCCGCCGGCAATGCGGTGGAGGTGGCCAATGCGGTGCGCTTCTTGACCGGTGAAGCGCGTGATCCGCGCCTGGAAACCGTCACCCTGAACCTGGTCGCGCGCATGCTGATGCTGGGCGGCCTGGCAGAAGACCAAAATGCTGCTCTGGACAAGGCCAGAACCGTGCTGGATTCGGGCGCGGCTGCGGAGGTCTTTGGCCGCATGGTCAGCGCTCTTGGCGGCCCGGCGGACTTTGTCGAACGCCATGAGGCCTACCTTCCCAAGGCGCCGGTCATCCGGCCCGTGCCTGCCCCCCGGAGCGGTCAAATCCAGTCCGTGGATGCCCGCGCCATCGGCCTGGCGGTCATCGGCCTTGGCGGCGGCCGCACCCGCGCCGACCAGAAGATTGACCACGCAGTGGGCTTTACCGCCTTGCAGCCCGTTGGCACAGCCATCCGCGAAGGCACGCCACTGGCCATGGTGCATGCGCGCAGCGAGGACGATGCGCAGGCCGCCATCAACGCCGTGCAGGCCGCCTATGGCATTGCCGGGGAGGATGCTCATATAAAGGAAAACCCCATTATCATTGAGTGCATTGACGGAGAACGCTCATGAGCCGTGTGCTGGTGTGCGAGCTGGACAGCCTGGGCGTCGGCGCCGCAGCGGACGCCGGCAAGTTTGGCGATGAAGGCGCCGACACGCTGGGCCATATTGCCGAGGCCTGCGCGGCGGGGCGGGCTGATCGCGACGGTGTGCGCGCCGGGCCCTTGCAGATCCCCAACATGGTCAGGCTGGGCATGGGCGCGCTGTGCGCGGCCAGCACCGGGCGCACCCCGCCAGGGCTGAATGGCGGAGCTGGCGATTTTGCCGGCGCCTGGGGTTATGCCATCGAGCAGAGCCATGGCAAGGACACCCCCAGCGGCCACTGGGAAGCCATGGGCGCGCCCGCGACCTTTGACTGGGGCTATTTCAGCGCCCCCGAGAACAGCTTTCCGCCGGAATTGCTGGACGCGCTGGTGCGCGAAGCCCGCCTGCCGGGCATTTTGGGCAATTGCCATGCGTCCGGCACCGAGATCATCAAGCGCCT
>JALWUB010000342.1 GCA_026993275.1 Robiginitomaculum sp.
AGCAGGGCTTTGTCAGCGATGGCAATGACCAGGATGCGCGCGAGGACATGTTCCCCAGCCGCGTTGCCATCTATAACGACAATGACCTTGTGGCCACGGACAAGACCACGGCGGACGACAATTTTGATCCCAGCCATCCGCTCTACAAGGCCATCCGGAAAATGGCCAGTCTCTATCATGAACACGAGGCGCTGCGCCGTGGCCGCCAGGTGCTGCGGCTGACCGAGAAGGATGGCGGCCTGATTGCCTTTTCACGCATTCTGCCAGGCCGCGGCGAATATCTTGTGGTCATCAACAGCCGCGCCGAGTCGCGCAAGGTCAATGTCGAGGTGGCGCCGCAATCACGGCACTTTGAAAGCATTTATGGCGCCTGCGCCAATGAAGTCAGCGCCCGGGGCAGCTATCCGGTGGGCATTGAAGGCTTCGGCATCAGGATTTGCCATGCCCAGGTGGCCGCTCCATGAATTTGCCGCTGGCCGAGCCCCCCGTGCAGACCAAGACCGATCAGCCCGCCAGCGGCCAAGAATGGTGGCGCGGCGCGGTGATTTACCAGATCTATCCGCGCAGTTTCAAGGACAGCAATGGCGATGGCATTGGCGACTTGCGCGGCTGTATCGAAGGCCTCGATTATGTCGCCGCGCTGGGTGTTGACGGGATCTGGATTTCGCCGTTCTTCACCTCGCCGATGAAGGATTTTGGCTATGACGTGGCCGATTATTGCGATGTGGATCCGGTCTTTGGCACGCTTCAGGACTTTGACGAACTGACCGCCAAGGCCCACAGGCTTGGGCTCAAGGTCATCATTGACCAGGTCTATTCGCACACCTCCGACGCGCACCCCTGGTTTCAGCAAAGCCGCCAGGGGCGGGATGCGGACAAGGCGGACTGGTATGTCTGGGCCGATGCCGGCGCCGATGGCGGCCCGCCCAATAACTGGCTTTCCGTGTTTGGCGGCCCGGCCTGGAGCTGGGACGACCAGCGCCAGCAATATTATCTGCACAATTTCCTGCCCAGCCAGCCCGATCTGAATGTGCGCAATCGCGCCGTGCAGGACGCCTTGCTGGATGTGGCCCGCTTCTGGCTCGACCGCGGCGTGGACGGCTTCCGCTTGGACGCCATCAATTTTGCCATGCATGACCCGCTGTTGCGCGACAATCCCCCCGCTCCGCCCCGGGCGCACACGCCAGCGCGCGCCTATGACCTGCAAGATCATGTCCATAACCAGTCCCATGCCGACATCCCGGCCTTTCTGGAGCGCATCCGCGCCGTCACCGACCGCTATGGCGCCGCCTTTACCGTGGCCGAGGTTGGCGGGCCGGAACCGCTGGCAGAGATGAAAGCCTTCACCCGTGGCGGCAGGCGGCTCAATTCCGCCTACAGCTTCGATTTCCTTTATGCCGACGCCCTGACGCCGCAAAAACTGAAGGAGACCTTGCAGCAATGGACAGGTGATGCCGGCGAGGGCTGGCCGTCCTGGGCATTTTCCAATCATGATGCGCCGCGGGCCTTGAGCCGCTGGCATGATGGCACGGACCCCGGCCATTACGCCAAGATGGCGGCGATGCTGCTGCTCAGCCTGCGCGGCAATGTGTTTCTCTATCAGGGCGAGGAATTGGGGCTGGAGCAGGCGCACCTGACCTTCGAGCAGTTAAAGGACCCCGAGGCAATTGCCAACTGGCCGCAAACGCTGGGCCGCGATGGCGCACGCACGCCCATGCCGTGGCGCGATGATGATGCGCATGCCGGGTTTACCACCGGCCAGCCCTGGCTGCCCATTGACCCGCGGCACCGGAAAAAGGCCATCTCTCTGGAGGAACAAGACCCGGATTCGGTGCTCAATCTGGTGCGGGCAATGATCCGGCTTCGCCGGGGCAGCGCCGCCTTGCGCCTGGGCGGTTTCACCGTGGTGCCGGCCCCGGAGCCGCTGTTTGCCTTTCTGCGGGAGCATGATGATGAGCGCCTGCTGTGCGCCTTCAATCTGGGCGCGCAAGCCCTTGCATGGCAGCCGCCGCACAGCGCTGGCGCCAGCCTGCTTTTGCAAAACCGGTCCGGGCATGAGCGGCTGGACAGGCTGGAGCCTTTTGGCGCCTTTATCGCCCGGCTGGCGCCTGCACCGGCCTCATGAGCCGCACGATTCGCGCACAATCAGCTCGGTGGGCAGGAATTCCGATTGCAACGCACCGGTCGCATCGGCCTTGAGCAGTTTGGAAATCATCAGCCGCCCGGCCATGTCCATGTTCTGGGAAATGGTGGTCAGGGACGGACGGCTGTAGGCCGCCAGCGCCACATTGTCATAGCCCACCACGGAGACATCGCCGGGGACGGACAGCCCGGCGCGCATCAAGGCCCTGATGGCCCCAAGCGCAATCAGGTCGCTGGCGGCGAAAATGCCATCAAAGGCAATCTTGCGGGCCAACAGCGCATCCACCGCGGCCTCGGCCGATTCGATCTCGAAATGCGCCGGCAGGGTCAGGGACGGGTCGGGCCGCAGCCCGGCGCGTTCATGGGCCTGCTGATAGCCCTGATAGCGCTGCATCGCCTCGGTCGCGCGGGTATCGCCAAAAAAGGCAATGCGGCGGCGGCCCAGGCGGATCAGATGCGCGGTGGCGCGCTCCCCGCCCTTGGCATTGTCGGTGCCGATGGAGCAATATTTCTGACCGGGCAGGCTGCCGCCCCAGACAATGAAACGGTGCTCGGTTTCCGCCAGCCGGTTCAGATGCTGGTGCAAGGAGCTTTGGCCAAGAAAAATAACCCCGTCTGCCCGGCTGCTGTTCATCAGCGCGCTCAGATCGTCAAGGCTGGCCGGGTCGATATGCGACAGCAGCAGGTCGCACGAACTGTTGCGCGCCGCCTCGACAATGCCGCCAATAAGCTCCTCGAAAAACGGATCGGCGATTTTTCCGGTGCGGCCCTGGGGCCGGGGAATCGCCACCATCAGGGTCGCTAGGGCGCTGCTCAGCGCTGTCGGCATTGAGGGGCGGAAAGGGTAATTGTGCTCCTGCGCCAGCCGCCACAAGCGCCGTTTGGTTTCCAGATTGACCAGCGGGCTGTCATTGAGGGCGCGCGACACCGTCGCCGCCGACACCCCGGCCATGCGCGCCAGGTCCTCCAGTCTGATGGCCCGCCTTTCAGCCAATCTGCCCTCCCTGTGTTCCGCCCCCATGCCCGGGGGTTTCTGTCATGCCCGCCCTGCCAGGGGGACGCACCCATGCCACGGCGAGCGCCGCCAGGACAAGAAAAGACCCGCCCAGAACCATGACCTTGACCGGGTCATTGCCCAGAAACGCGCGCGCCACCGGCCCCATGGTGCCAGACACCATGATTTGCGGCAAGGTAATGAAAAAATTGAAGATGCCCATATAGACACCCAGCTTTTTGGGGGGCAGTGCATCGATCAGCAGGGCATAGGGCAGGCTCAGAACCGAAGCCCAGGCCATGCCAACCCCCACCATGGACAGCAATAACAGCCACGGGCCGGTTAACACCGCCACCGACGCCAGCCCCAGCCCGCCCGCGGCCAGGTTGAGCGCATGCAACAGCCTGCGCCCGAAAAGCCTGGCCAGGCGCGGCAAGAACAGGCCGTAAACGGCCGCCACGCCATTATAGACGGCAAACATCACCCCGACCCAATTGGCCCCGGCATTGTAGGCGTCACTCGCCGGATCGGCCGCGCCAAAGGCGTGCGCCGTCACCGCCGGAGTGGTGTAGATCCACATCACGAAAAACCCGGCCCAGGAGAAAAACTGCACGACCGCCAGCCGCCGCATCATTTTGGGCATGGCCACCAGATCCGCCAGAATGGCGCTGAAAAAATTGGCGGTCCTGCCCGCCCTGACCAGGTGGCTGTTGACGAAAAACGCAATCCCCAGAAACACCAGCGCACCGCCCAGCACATAAAACTGCTTGTCCGCATCAAGCCCGTAAACCAGGGCGTTGACGAGCACGCCTGCCGCCGCAAACACCAGGCCGGCCCTGGCGTAACGCGCCGGCGGCCAGGCCAGGATATCCGCTGCCTGAACGGCGCCGCCCGCCCCCTCTTCCCCGTCAAAGGCCGCCATTTGCTCCGGCGAATATTCGCGGGTTGTCAGCACCGTCCAGCCAATCGCCGCAAACAGGGCCGCCGCGCCAATGAAGAAGGACAGCCGGACAGCATCGGGCACAACACCCGGCGGCGCCGTATTCGAAACCCCAAAGACATTGCTCAGCACCCAGGGAGCCATGGAGGCAAGCAGGGCGCCCGCGCCAATGAACACGCTTTGCAGGGCAAAGCCTGCCGTGCGCTGGCGCGCCGGCAGCAAATCGCCGACAACAGCGCGGAACGGCTCCATGGAAATGTTGATGGAGGCATCCAGAACCCACAGGCTCAAGGCCGCCACCCACAAATAGGGCGCCAGCGGCATGACAATCAGCGCCGCCACGGTGAGCACCGCGCCGGCCAGGAAATAGGGGCGGCGGCGCCCCAGCCAGGTCCAGGTCCGGTCGCTGAAATGGCCCACCAGCGGCTGCACCAGCAGACCGGTCACCGGCCCGGCGATCCACAGGATCGGCAAGCTGTCCACAGAAGCGCCCAGGCTCTGAAAAATCCGGCTGACATTGGCGCCCTGCAGGGCAAAGCCGATCTGGATGCCAAAAAACCCGAACGACATGTTCCAGATCTGCCAGAAACTCAAATCAGGCTTGCGCATGCCCCGCCCCTCTTGTTTTTGCATTTGTTGCAAATCTTGGCAGAACAAGACCGTCCTGTCGAGAGGGGGTCCTTCAGATGCGTGAAATTATTATCATATTTTCAAATGACTAGAATGTTTCAGCATGGCAGAAAGAATAGCAATTTTCTGTAATTTTCAAACGCGACTGGTCTGAAAAATTGTCAGGGACAGCCTTTGCAGCACCGGCCGCATCCCCAGGCTCAGACGCCTAATTCTCTCCCTTGCCAGCGCTCACTCCCACACACCGGCTTTGGTCCAACGGGTGAACCGCTTGTGAACGGTTTTCCATTTTCCATACCTCTCCGGCAGGCCGTGCCAGTGAGCGCCCGAGCGCAAAACCCACAAGACACCGTTCACAAACAACCGGTTATCGGCACCGCTCCGGCCCGGATTACCTGCCTTGCCCGGCAACAAGGGTGCAATGCGTTCCCATTGACCAGCCGTTAGTTCGTAACATTTGACCATAAAAGACCTCCGGATTTAGTGAAACTGGAGACCTGTGAACCACATCAAAACTGATTTGTGAATCCTGATTGTCCACAGACCCTAGTTGTTTAGTCCCAGGGTGTGATGGTCTACTATTCTGTGATCATCGAAAGGAAGCACTATGGGACAAATTCTTCACGGGAGCGCCAAGACCACGCACGCGGTCCGAGCGCTCATACAGCGATCGAAAGCTTCGAACGCGGCGTTGAGCCGGGAGCTTGGCATCAACGTCAAGACCGTTGCCAAGTGGCGCAAGCGGGATAGCGTTCAAGATGCGGCAATGGGCCCGAAAGAGGCGCATTCCACCGTTCTGAGCATCGAAGAGGAGGCCGTGATCGTGGCGTTCCGGCGTCATACTCTGCTGCCGCTGGATGATTGCCTCTATGCGCTGCAGCCCAGCATTCCGCGCCTGACGCGGTCGTCGCTGCACCGCTGCCTGCAGCGGCACGGGATCAGCCGCCTGCCGGAGGTCGAAGGTGACAAGCCGAAGATCGTAGCCGGATAAGCAAACGATCCAGTGAATCGTTTGCCTGGCGAAGGGTTCAAGCGCTACCCGATCGGGTATTTCCATGCCGACATCGCGGAAGTCCGCATCGCGGAGAGCAAAATCCGCCTGTTCGTAGCCATCGACCGGACCTCCAAGTTCGCTTATGTCGAGTTGCACGAACGCGCCGGCAAGATGGCGGCGGCCCAATTCCTGCGCAACCTGATTGCCGCGGTGCCCTACAGGATCCACACGATCCTGACCGACAACGGCATCCAGTTCACCAATCGCAAGCAGGAGACGTCAGCCTTTGAACATATCTTCGACCGCGTCTGCCGCAAGAATGGCATCGATCATCGGCTGACAAAAGTGAACCACCCCTGGACCAACGGCCAGGTCGAGCGGATGAACCGGACGATCAAGGAGGCGACGGTGAAACGCTATCATTACGGCACGCATGCTCAGCTGGAAACGCATCTCAACGACTTTATCGCAGCCTACAATTACGCGCGCCGCCTGAAGGCGCTGCAGGGCCTGACGCTATTCGAATATATCTGCAAAATCTGGACATCAGAGCCGGAACGGTTCATTGTCAACCCAACCCATCACACCCTGGGACTAAACACCTAGCGCCTCCCGAACCCTTTCACATGAGAACGGCTTGCATCCCCGGTATGTATTGCGGTTCAGGCTCACCCCGGCAAAACGCCCGTCTGCAGCGGCCAGCAACAGATCGACCGTCATCGAATTTGCCACCCTTGAGGCCTTCGCATCCAGCCCAAGACCAAGCAGGTCGGAGTAATCAACCCGGGGGCGCCATCGCTTTGACAGGGGCCTGTCAGGCGTGCTGGCAATCCTGCGCTGATGGTCCCTGAGTTCGGCATCCGTGAGGCGGCGCGCGGGTGGCGGCGTCAAGCCGTCTGCCCATGCCAGGGCCGTGTCATAACCGCCATTCGAATTGGCAGGCTGCGGCTTTTCCTGGCTTGTTCCGGATGCCTCCTTGGCGTATCGTTTTTCTTCCAACGCTTTTGCTTGAGCCGCAAAATCTGGATTGGAAGCCCGCCCGGATTGCCCCCGTGGCGGGTTTCTTCTTTTGCGGGCCATCATCCCGCCTTAGGCAGAGACTGGATGAATGCCTCCAGCTCCTCCATGAGGATCAGGGTGCGCTTGCCGACCTTGCGCGGTGTGAGCTTGCCCTGTTCAAAAAGCCGGTAGAGCGTCGTTCGGCCAACGCCGATGATTCTGGTCGCCTCGGGAATGGTGACCGCGAGTTTGTCTGACATGGTGATGTTCCGCTGGACTTGACGGCCAGCACGCGCTCAGGGGCGGATCCCTTCGCGCTCCCCATTGTTCACATCAAGTCGTGGAGGTCTCTACCCTGAAAATAGCAATTGCCTCAGCAATTTCGCGGTATCTTTTCTCAAGCTGCCATCTGAATCAAAAATGAACGGGTCAAGGGCTTCGTAAATCACCTCGTTTCCCTGCAATATCTGTTTTGCAAGGTCGGCACTGTCTTGAAGCCGCTTTTCAATCCGTCTTACTGCAACACTTTCCGTTTCCGTATAAGAAGTAGAGGCATCCACCTTCCGGACAAACAGCTCCCCCAACTCTGTTCCTTCAAAAAAATTGTTTTTCAGAGCCCAACGTATAGCACCACGAGAGTTCCTGATTCTAAAATTTTGCCCCTTGCATTCATCAAATACAGAACCTCTCTTGGCCATTGACTTGATAATCAATCTGGCAATGCTCGCCAAATATAATTCTGGTCTGCCTCGGCGCAATTTCCTAGGTGGGACCAGTTCTTCGCCATAGTGTTGAACCGCGAAGGCAATCCATCCACGGCTGTCATCTTCATGATCCAAACACCCGGTTTCTTCTCGTATTAGCTGGATACCATTTTCATCAAATTCCAAGTCTTCATGTGTCTGTATGGCGACTAGCCTGCCAAGCTGTGCAAGCCTGTCACGAACCCAAGCGTCCAGGATAAACGTGTTCCCGAATTCGTCATTTGGGAGGGTGCCGTTACTTATCATGCACGAGGTTTCATCAACCAGCTTGATGCCTCTTTTTTCGCAAAATTGCAGCAAATGGTCTGGCCTCTGTGTCAAATAGCCCATGATGCGAGCCTCAACAGCCAGCGAGACACAACGGGCTCTGATTTTTGCTTTCAAGTCTGCGCTGATGGCCATTTCAGCCATGAAGGCTTACCGCTTCACCCATGGGGGTGCCCTCGCAATACTCAGCCCAGGCCTGCATGAGCCTGCGGCGTTTCTCCAGTGCCGTTGAGCGCCGGTAGGCGGCCTCGGCCTTGTCCCTGATGCCATGGGCCAGCGCTGCCTCGATGATTTCGCGCTGGAACTGGGTCTGGTCCCCGGCCCAGTCCCGGAACGTCGAGCGAAACCCGTGGGTGGTCACGTCTTGTCGGCCCATCCGGTGCAACAGTGCCCGGGTGGCGTTCACAGAGAAGCCCTTGCCGTTTCCGGGCTGCGGGAATACCAGATCGCCCGAAACGCTCTCAGCGAGCTCCTGAGCGATCGTCAGGGCCCTTGTGGAGAGCGGAACCGTATGCTCCTTGCCGGTTTTCATGCGCTCGGCGGGCACGGTCCACAATCCGGCATCAAGGTCAAATTCGGACCAGCGTGCCCCCCTGGCCTCGCCTGACCGGCAGGCTGTCAGGATGATGAACTCCAGAAGCCGCGCCGCCAGCGCCTCGCGCGCGCGGAGCTCGGCCATGAAGCCGGGCATGTCGCCAACCGCCATGGCCGGGTGGTGTCTGACCTGCCGGGACTGGGCGGGCAGCAGGAGTTTCAGATTGCCGCGCCACCGGGCCGGGTTCTCGCCATCGCGCCAGCCCATGGCCCTGGCATAGTCCAGAACGGCCTCCACACGGCTGCGAAGCCGGGATGCGGTCTCCGGCTTGGTTTGCCACAGGGGTTTCAGAATGCGCAAGACATCCGGTGTGCCAATCTGCGAGACCTTGAGTGCGTGAAGGGGCTGGGCGTGGGTCAAGAGCGACAGCCGCCAGCCCGCCGCGTGCTTGGCGCTGGTCCAGCCCGCCTGTTTGGCCTCAAGGAAATCCTGGGCGCATTGCAGGAAACAGGGCTCCGCCACCTTTCTGCGCTCACAGATCGGATCGCCACCCTGGCGCACGATGCGGCGGCATTTCTCGGCCTGCGCGCGCGCCTCTGCAAGATCAACATCGAGACATGATCCCAGCCCCATTTCCCGGCGCCGGCCATTGCGCGTCCACATGAAGCACCAGGACCTGGTCCCCGCCCGGGAAACGTAAATAGAGCCCGCCGCCATCGCTGTGCCGCCCGGGCCGGGTCAGAGTCTTCACCTGCAAGGCACTCAGCTTGTGTCGTGTGCGGGCCATGCCTCGCCACCTTATCCCTGCTTCTGTCCCCACTTTCTAACGTGGATTATAGCGGACAGCAAGGGACAATGGCAAACATCATGCTTGATAAGATGCTTTGTTACATGGAATTTTTTGAACACTGACGGACAATGAGAAACATGGGTTAGGCCGCCTTCCTCTCCGCCATTACACGAAAACGCCGGTTCTCTGAAGCCGGCTTTTTTGTGCCCAAAGTCCCGTCGTTCCGGACCCTCCGGCCTCTCCGCGCCATCCCGCCATTCTCCCGCTCTGGTTCTCTCATGGGCCGGTATTCTCTGCCACCACTCCTCGAAAGCGTATCCCTCAAGTGCCGTTAGTGCGGTTGAAGTTAATAATATAATCAATGACTTATGCCGTGTTTCTGGGTTTGTTCGATCCTGAGGTTGGGCCCCGAAACTGAAAGCGAACATTTAGGGCGCTTGCTGGCGCGTATTTGTGCGGGGAGCAAAGGCTGCCGCCGTTATGGCCGTAGTCACAACGTTGCCGGTTCTTTTGATGAAAAGGGGTGTCCGTTTAGGCCTTTTTGCCTAGACAACACTTCTTGTACTTGAGCCCGCTACCGCAGGGACAGGGTTCATTGCGCCCAATCTTCTTTCGACGGGTCTTGCCACGGAACAGCGCCTTATACACTTCTTCCGGGGATTCTGGTGTTCGCATATCGCGTGTCGCCTCATCCATGGCGTCACTCTGTTCCCATGGGTAGGATAGTGAAATACCGAACCGGACATTCGGCCCCTTTGGACTCATGCAGAGTCCAAACCACTTGCTTGCCCTTTCCTTGTACTTGCGGCGTTCGCAGTATGAGCGCAATCGCGGGCCAGCGATCGACTCCGGGTCAGCATTACAGTGTATCGTGAGTCCAGATCCGTTGGCTCCGAACCCAAACGTCAGATCGTGGTGCCTACCGTCGGCTCTGGCACATGCCGCGAGCCTATCAATTGCACGGCTGATGTTTTTGAACGCATCCTCGCTCAGTGTCAGCAGCAGGAAGCCAAGTTCAATGGTCGCCGGGTCAGGTCGCGCTTCGATCTCCTTGACGATGCGTCCGAGTGTGGTCGCATTGAAGCGAGTCAGGATGCCGTCCGGCGTTGTGTCACCCGGAACACTCCGGCGCCGTGCCGCCATCGCAATGTCGAGCCCAGCTGATAAGTCGTCGCCCAAGTGTATAAAGTCCACATCAGGATTGATCCACAGGTTTTGCTTCAGGTGATAGGCGAGGATCGTCAGCTCATGTGAGGCCATTAGCTGATCCGAATAGCTGGCCCGCCGATTCACGTAGCTGAGGAAGTGCAGTGGCAACTGCAGCATCTCCGTCATGGCATCGATAGTGAACACATCCAAGACCAGCGGCGGTTGTACGCGGGGCACGGTCGCAGTATTTAGGAACTGCCGGGCTTGGAAGCTCAGCGCTGGGTAGTGGTCGCTGACAACGCAGAAAATATAGATCTCTTTCAGCTTGTCCGGTAGTACGATCTGGCGTCCATCCGCGGCCGTCAGCGCGAACCGATTATCGTCGAAACATTGTGCACACTGCACAGCCTGGTCATAGGCGTCCTGAACACTTTTCCTAAAGTCATCTCGGATGACCTGATCATTACCCTTTCGTGCTTCAAGCGTCAGTCGCTTCGACTTCGCCTGAACAATGATCGCACGATCACCCCAGACGACCAGTACGTCTATTTCACCCGCCGTAGCACCTTTAGTTTCCAGAATATTGACGTTCGCGTAAACGTGTTCTTCCCCAAATACAAGACTGAGCCGCTGTGCAACGAATTCCTCCGTGAATTCACCCCGGTGTTTCGACAGCACGGGCAAATAGTCTTTGTCTTGGGCCATCCAGTAGAAGGGAGTGTCATATATCGCCTCTGCCAAGGCATAGGGCTGAAGCGATAGGACCTCTCCGTTTGGCATGCGCAGCAATGGCGTCGCACAAACCGTATTGAAATCGTGAAGTGCTCCAAAACCATTGTTATGTTCACAGTCGGGAAGTGTGAATGCGGTCAGCACCCGATCCACCAGTTCGGGATCCATGCCTGCCTTCGCAGCCACATCGGCTACTGTCACGGCAAAATATGGCAGCATCGTCCATTCATTCGGAGGTAGTGCGCGCATTTTCTCCCTGACTTCACCGAAGCGATCCGACTGAACACGCTCGACGGCTAGTGCCACCGCGCAGGCATCGTCGATAGTAAAGCCATAATGTGTCCGAAGCCATTCAGCATCGGCAGAATACTTTCTGGCTGCAAGGTCAAGGTGCTGGAAGTTGTAGGCCGACTCACCACCGTAGAAGATTGGCTCACGAAGGGCATCACCATGAACGAATGGATCGAAATTTCCAGACTCAATGGCTTCCCTGGTCAGCCCATCGAACACGGGAGCAGTCATACAATTGTGCAGCTCCTCAAGCAGCTTCTCTGTGTTGTCAATATATTCTTGTAAGATATGAGGATCCGGAAGTGTCCAATCGATGTCGGATTTAACCATCAAACCGATTAACGTGGTGACCTCGGTTCTAATCAGACGCGACGGGGAAATCATAGCTTGCACGTCGGCTTCTTTTACCGCGCCGGCATATTTGATGGTATTGTCACGAAAGCAAAAATAAGCGATCGCGTGGACGTATCCCGGTTTTACGCAAAGTGTCGCCAGGTCCGCAAAAATCTCATATTCTGACCTCGAGTGCTTTTTCATAGTCGTTAATAATGCCCTTCCAGATCACATTGTTTGTGATTTTGCTTGGTGGCGCAATGTCTCATTGGGACTATACTCCCTGAGTCAGGATCCTGATTACATCCCTTGGGGTGAGACTATCAGTTCTGATTCTATCGCTGATTTCAGAGCCCGAACTGCTTCCGCTGCAGCTCCCATAGGTGGGGGAATGGATCCATGAAGTCGGCCGGGGTCAGGTGCGCCGGGTGGGTGCTGTCGAGGGTCGCTTCCTGGATGTCGGGTGCAAGCAGCGTGAGCCGCATGACACGGGTCATGTAAGACGGCCGATGCCTTCGTGTTCGGCAAGCTCGTTGATGGTGGTGAATTCGCCGGATTCCAGCATGCGCTTCCAGCGGAACGCCCGGGCCAGGGCCTTGATCAGGGTGCTGTCGGTCCGGCGCTGAACCGGCGCGCCATCGGGCAGCTGCACTTCCTTGCGCCCGCCCTGTCTGATGATGCGAAACGGGACGTGCAGGGTGATGGTATCAGGGGTGGCGGCTGGTTTCATGCCGCTGCTCCCCTGTCGCTCGCCATCATCTCGCGCGCCAGGCTGGTGAGCCCGTCCACCCGCAGCCGGATGTCGAGCCCGTCGGTGCCGATGTCGATTCGTTCGACCAGAAGCGCCACGATGCGCACCTGCTCGGCTGCAAGGGCTTCGCCCTCTGCGACGAAGATGGCTTCATCGACAAGGTGCCCCTGACACCCGCAACGCCGTCGAAAGCCTGAAATTCGGGCGCATGATCGAGGGCACGCGGGCACAGCGGATGCTGGCCGACGGAGAACGCCGCGCATCTCAGCCCTTGCGGTCAGTGCGCCATGTCTTCCGGCACCTTGCGCATGTCATGCACGCCCCGGATGCGGAGGCGGCTCTCTGGCTGCTCGCTGCCGATGGTGAGAGCGTAATCGGGGATGAAATGGCCAGGGAGGGCGCCCTTGCCCGTCAGCATGGTGAAGCTGCCGGGCGCGGCGCTGTCATTGGCCGCGCGAAAGCGCACGGGCAGGGTCTTGCCTGCGGATTCAAGCCAGGCGTCTCCGTTGGCGCGCACATAGAGCACACCGGGAGCCTGGGCGATGGAGAGACTTTTGTTCGCTTTGGCCATGGCGCTGATTGCGGCGCTTTGGGACTCCGTCAGCCTGAACTGGACAATGACGCGGCTGCGTCCGCCTTTCATCACCGCCAGGGCGGCGGGACCGGCCAGGTCGATCTTGCTTGATCCGGGATAACGAATTTCGGCCTTTGGCTGTGCCTGTGCCACAACAGGAGCCAAAAAAGAACAGGCGCAAATCATCATGGTATAAAGAAAGATTTTTCTTTTGACATTGATAATCTTAAATATTGAATTACCGGATCCAGTCATTGAATCCCCCTGCAAATGCTCAGAATATAGCTGCCAAGAAAACAAAACATCACACAGGTTGCAAGTCAATAAAATACAAGATTGTCACGAGAATGTGATAATCAGACCGCATGGTGCATGCTGGGGCAGCGCGGCACACAAGCCATCAGGGCCTTCGGTGATTTCTAGGCCGAATGGGGGGAATATCCCCCTCGATCGCCCCCAGCTGGCGGAGAGAATGACAAGAGGTCATCCCGTTCTTTGCCTTCCCGTGCAAAATCATTGCGCTGCCCCGGCCATGGCCGCCTTGCGTTCCGCCCTGCGGGCGCGGCGGGCTCTGGCGCGGCGGCGGGCGCGGGCGAGCAGCACGAATGCCGCCGGGGCATAGATCAGCGCCAGCACGGCGGAGCCGGCAACCCCGCCGGCAATGGCGGTGACCAGCGGCCCCCAGAAGCTGTCGCCAAAGAGCAACAGCGGAATGAAGCCGCCAATGGTGGTCAGGGTGGTGGCAAGGATGTGGCGGGTGGCATCGACCACGGTTTCGCGGATGGCCTCCTTGTCGCCCGCCTTGGCGGCCGCATTGGCCTTGAGCGCCGAGAGCACGACGATGGTGCCGTTGATGGCCAGGCCGACCAGCCCCATGACGCCGACAATGGCCATGAAGCCCATGGTCTGGCCGAATGCCCAGACGCCGAACAGGGCCAGCCCGACGGACAGCAGGCCGCTGCCGCCGACAATGCCGGCATAGGAGAAGGAATTGAACGCCAGCACCACGGCGCCAATCATGAGAATCAGCAGGGGCAGGGCCGCCGAGGCGAGATTGCCCATGGCCTTGTTGCGCGATTCCGCCTCGCCGCCGATGGACAGCCGGTAGCCTTCCGGCATGGCAAAGCCGCTGGCCTTCAGGCGGCGCTCGAAATCCTTGAGCACCGTATCGGGCAGCAGGAAGGGCTCGAGATAGCCGCGAATGCGGTTGATGCGGCGGCCGTTCTCGCGCTGAATCACGGCAATCTTGGGCACCAGGGTGACCTGGCCCAGCGCCGTGGCAGGCAGGCCATAGCCCTGGCGGCTGCCGGCCGCGGGCAGGGGCAGGGTGGCGGCATTGTCAAGGCTGGAGCGGTGCGCATCGCTGCTGATGACCCGCACCGGAATGCGCTCGACCCCCTCCTGCACACTGCCGCCTGTCACGCCCTCGAAGGCATTGCTGATCTGGCTGGCCAGCGTGTTCAGGGCGATGCCGCTGCGCCGCGCCGCCGCCTCATCGGCCCTGAATTGCGCCACCGGTTCGCCCAGGCGCAGGTCGGCGGCGGTGTAGGTGACGCCGGGAGTGCGCGCCAGCACGGCGCGCAATTGTGCGCCGATCTTGTCCAGCATGGTGAAACTGGGGCCCGAGACGATCAGTTCGATCGGCGCTTCATTGGGCGGTCCCTGCTCGAAGGGCAGGGCCAGCACCTGCGCATCGGGAAAGGCGCCGCGCACCTTGCGCTGTATGTCCAGCACTGCCTTGTGGGTGGCGGCTGGCGAAACGGTGCGGACAAAGCCGGTGCCAAGATTGGGGCTGACCGAGGATGAGGAAAAGACGTTGTAATAGACCTTGGGCGCGGCGCTGCCGATGACCCAGACAACATCCCTGACCCCCGGCTCCCTGG
>JALWUB010000343.1 GCA_026993275.1 Robiginitomaculum sp.
CTGGGGCCGATCTCCTATGCCGAAGACCAGGGCGAGGTGTTTCTGGGCCAGCAGCTGATGCGCTCCACGGCGCTGTCGCCGGAAACCAGCCGGCTGATCGAGGACGAGGTCAAGCGGCTGGTCGAAGAAGGCCTGCAGACCGCCAGGGACGTGCTGACCAAAAAGAAAAAGCAATGGACGATCATTGCCGAAGGCCTGCTGGAATATGAAACCCTGTCCGGGGATGACATTGCCAGACTGCTGGAAGGCAAGTCCCTGAAAAAGCCCGGTGAGGACGAAGACAGCAAGCCCAGGGGCCCGGCTTCCGCCGTGCCGGTGACCGGGCCGGATGGCAGCGGCACGAAGAACAAAAAGGGCAAGCCTTCCTCCGGCAAGCCGTCACCCCAGGGGGCCTGACCCCGGGCCCTGGCGCGGTTTCAGGAACAGCAGTCTGGCAGCGCCATAGCGGCGCTCGTCCAGCAGGCTCCAGTCCGGCAGGTCCGGGGTTTCCGCCGCGGCACACTCATAGACCGCCAGGGCATCAGGGCTCAGCCAGCCGCCCTTGCGCAGCCCGTCCAGCGCTGCCTCGCCGAGGCCCTGTTCATAGGGCGGATCGAGAAACACCAGGTCGAAGGGCGCGCCCAGAGCAGCGGGGCGGCGGCCCAGGGCGGTGGCGTCGCGCCGGTGCAGCCGGGTCTGGCCGAACAGGCCCAGCGCCTCGATGGTCTCGCGCATGGCGCCGCGGGCGGCGGCATCATTGTCCACAAACAGGCAAAAGGCGGCGCCGCGGGACAGCGCCTCGAAGCCCAGCGCGCCGGAGCCGGCAAACAGGTCGAGCACGCGCGCATCCTTCAGGCGGCCCCAGTCCTGGTGCGCCAGGATGTTGAACAGGGCTTCGCGGGTGCGCGCCGCCGTTGGCCGGGTGGTGCGCCCGGGCGGCACGGCAAGCGCGCGCCCCTTGTAGCGGCCGCCGATAATGCGGGTCATGTGCCGCTCCGCAACAAGGCGCCCAACTGTTCGCGCATCTGCTTGGGGCGCACCTCGTCCACCGCGCCGCGCGCCAGATTGCCCAGATTGAACGGCCCGTAAGAGAGCCGGATGAGGCGGTTGACCTTCAATCCTATGGTCTCCAGCGCCCGGCGCACCTCGCGGTTTTTGCCTTCGCGCAAGCGCACATCAAGCCAGACATTGCCGCCCTTGGCGCTTTCCAGCCTGGCCGTGATGGGGCCGGAACGGCGCCCGTCCAGCATCACCCCGTCCTGCAGGCGGTCGAGCCGCTCTTGCGTGGTGCGGCCAAAGGCGCGCACCCGGTAGCGCCGGGTCCAGCCGGTTCCGGGCAGTTCAAGAGCGCGCGCCAGCGCCCCGTCATTGGTCAGCAGCAACAGCCCTTCGGAGTTCAGGTCCAGCCGTCCCACCGAGATCACCCGCGGCAGATCTTCGGGCAGGCGCTCGAACACGGTGGCGCGGCCCTTTTCGTCATGATGGCTGGTGACCAGGCCTGCCGGTTTGTGATAGCGCCACAGGCGCGTTGGCGGCGGCGTGGCAACGGGCTCGCCATCAACGCGAATGTCCTCGGCGCCGCTGACCAGCACGGCCGGGGTGTGCAGCACCGCGCCATCGACACTGACCCGCCCCGCGGCGATCATGCGTTCGGCTTCGCGGCGCGAGGCCCGGCCCGCATGGGCAAGATATTTGGCAATGCGCATGGCTGCCGGTTTGTGCATGCTCACTTGACGGCCTTTCGCGAAACCCCGATCAGGGGGCATGGACGAAAACGGGACAGACCGGCATTTCATGTCACAGGCGCTGATGCTGGCGCAAGCGGCAATGGCTGCGGGCGAGGTGCCGGTGGGCGCGCTCGTCTGCGATCCTGTTGCGCAGACGGTGGTTGCGCAGGCCGCCAATGCCCCCATTGCCAGCCATGACCCGTCGGCCCATGCGGAAATCCTGGCGCTGCGCGCGGCGGGCGCGGTCCTGGGAAATTACCGCCTTGGCGGCCTGTGGCTTTATGTGACGCTGGAGCCGTGCGCCATGTGTGCCGGAGCGCTGGCCCATGCGCGCATTGCGCGGCTGATCTTTGGCACGCCAGATCCCAAGGGCGGCGCGGTGGTCTCCGGCCCGCGGTTTTTTGAACAGAAGACGTGCCACTGGCGGCCCAGGGTCACCGGCGGCGTGCTGGCGGAGGACAGCGCCGCCCTGCTGCGCCGGTTTTTCAAGGCACGGCGCTGAGCGGCACCGGGCCTAGGCTGGCGGTGCGCGCCGGGCTGTCAGATTGAACCGCACCTGCACCATGCGGCCGACATATTGCGCCGCCGCGTCGGCATTGGCGCCAATGCCATAGGCGAGCCGGTCCACATGCGCCGCGCCCTGTGCCGCCGCCTGATCGCCATTGATGGCCAGCGTGAAGGGGATGGCGAGCGGCGCGCTGGCGCCGCGCAGAGCGAGTTTGCCATCCATGACATAATGGCCGCTGCCCTTGGCGCTGATCGCGGTGCTGGTGAAGGTGGCGACAGGATGGGCGGCGGCATCAAACCAGTCTGCCTGCGGCATGGCCTCGTCATAGGTCTTTTCGCCAGTGCTGGCGGAGCCCAGATCGACCTTCACGGTGACCGCGGCATGGGCAAGGTCCTGCGGGTCGAAATCAATCGCCGCCTGCCAGCGTGCAAAATGGCCGGTAATGGTGCGCCCGGCATGGGTGAAGGTGAATTGCAAGGCACTGGCCTGCGGATCCACCAGCCAGTTTCCGCTCGCCTGGCCGTCAAGCTCCGCCGCTGGCGCCGCCTTGCCGGGCACATTGCCCAGCACCGCGATCAGCACGAACAGTAGCGCGGGCAGGCCGAGAATCAGCAGCGCCCCGCGGGGTTTGCGTTGTGGCGGAACGGTGTTTCCCAAACGCGGAATCATGCGTGCCATTTCATTGTCCTTGAGAATGTACTGGTGGCGCAGGGCTGCGCCCACATGCAAGACGATCAGCACGATGGCGCCATAGGCCAGCAGCACGTGGGTCTTGTCAAACAGCGCCGCCAGGGCCTTTTTCTGCGCCACGTCAAGCTGTGCCAGGAACCAGATATGCGGCCAGTGGAACAGGGTCAGGAACATGGTCGGGATGTTCTTGGGCGAGGAGGACACCAGCATCCAGCCGGACAGCGGCAGGGCGATGATGAGCACATAAAAGGCCCAGTGGGTGATGATGGCGGCGCGCTTTTCCCAGGCGGCCATGCTGTCCGGCAGCGGCGGCGGCGGATTGACCAGCCGCCAGCCCAGCCGCGCCAGCGACAGGAACAGCACCATCAGGCCAAAGCTCTTGTGCATCTGATAGACGGTGCCCTGGATCGCCTTGGGGGCGTCCTCCATGGTCAGCCCGACCGGGATCAGTGCCAGAATGATGATGGCAATGGTCCAGTGCAGGATAATGGCAATGCGGTTATAGCGGATGACTGTGGCTGTGCTGGTCATTGTTCAGGCTTTTTGTGAAATTCGCTTTCCACGATGAACTCCACGGCATTGCCGACAAAGGGGATATAGGCGGTCATGCCCCAGTCCGAGCGCTTGAGCACGCCATGGGCGGAAAACCCCAGCGCCGGATCCCCGGCCATGGGGTGTTTGGCATAGGCGCCATTGAGCGTCACCTCCATGCTGACCGGGTGGGTCTGGCCCAGCATGGTCATGGCGCCGGTCACAATCCCGGTATTGGGCCCGGTGCGTTTTATCCCGGTGGCCTTGAAGGTGATAGCCGGGTATTTTGCCGCATTGAACCATTGCGCGCTATTGGCCAGGGTGGCGTCAAAATCTTCCTTTTCCGGCCATGGATAATTGGTCTGGATGGATGTGGGGTCGATGCGGACCTCAAGGGTGCTGTTTTCCGGTTTTTGCGCATCAAAGTCGAGCTTGACATCAAAGCGCAGGAA